>JAQUZA010000504.1 GCA_028691595.1 Candidatus Rifleibacteriota bacterium | reverse complement strand
CAAACGCGATTTCTGGTTAAAAGGTGATTTATAGTTAAAAGGCGGCTTTGATTCTTTCGACCGCCGGCGGATGTGAGTAGAGCCAGAACACCCGAAACGGGTGAGGGATAAGGTCTGAACGATTATCTCTTGCCAGCCTTATCTGCGCATCACGGTAGACATCACGTAAACCGGTCAGTTCGAGGGCAACTCTGTCTGCCTGCCTTTCCATAAGCTGGCTGATCTGGCTTTCGACCGGAGCGACAAAAAGCTGCAGCAGGGTGACGAGAATCATCATAAAGGGCAGATTTTTTGCAGAGGCCACTTCGCCAAGACCAAACCAGCCCACCTGAGCCATCGCAGGAAACAAAAGCTGATAAACAAAGCCTGCTGCCAAAAGCCCCAGTGCACCCAGAGTTAGACCCCAGGCAACATGGTTATGTCGCCAGTGCCCAGCTTCATGGGCAAAAATAAGAGCGGCCTCATCGGGTGTATGGCTCTTTATAAGATTATCATAGAGAACTATTCTGCGGAATCGACCGATCCCGGTAAAATATGCATTGGTATGACGCGAATACCTGCTTTCGTCGATAACGAAGATTTCTTCAACTTTCATGCCGGCTTTTGCAGCCATGTCAAGCAGACGTTCGCGAAACGGGCCAGGCTCAAGCGGTTGCTGATTATAGAAAAGGGGTGTGATCACCACAGGTGCCAGAATGGTGACAGCTAGAGCGAAGCTTCCCATGGCAAGGGGCAACACCACCGGCCAGCGCCCGGGAAACCAGCGCATAACCGAGAGAAGCAACATTATTCCGGCTGTTTCAAAACCTACGCCCACAACGACACTTTTCAGATGCTTTAACAACCAGTCACCTGCCCCGATGTTGGCAAAACCGGCCGCCGTCTCGCGAAAATGTCCGAAATATATTGCTGAAGGAAACGAGAGCACCTGAATCAACAGTAGAAAAGCCACAATAAAAGCGAGGTCTGAACGAAAGAAGCCTTCACCAGTAAGAGAGCTTATCTTCTGCCAAATTCCCGACATGAAGCCTGATCTGACAAGAAAAACCAGAACAAACACAAAGAGGGCACCATAAAGAGTTTTGAACCAGAAGCCTCTGAGGGCGTATTCACGCCCTGCATCGACATCGCTCAGGGAGAAATATTTAAGATCCTCTTCGAGCGCGCCTGGATCAGTATCTCCCACATATTGACAACCGAGAAGCAGGCTGCGCAGTAAAAACCAGCAGACCAGCAGAACCCAGAAGAGCTTTTCAATTTTTTCGGGAGTTATCATTAATACAATCTATTTTCTGTTTAACTGTTAGTCAAGAAGTGATAAATTAGCTGCATGAAAAAACCGGACGAAATTACTCTGAAACTGGCAAAAAAAACGCTGGCAAGTCTCGACAGGAAGGTCGGGGCCAGGCTCCCCTCGCAGAAGAAACCGGGAGAGCCGGGCTCAGATTCTTCGCGGATTAACTGCCGCGACTGCCAGTACTTTTATGTCACCTGGGAAGTGTCGGCACCGTATGGCTGCAAAGCGCACGGCTTTAAATCATCCCAGTTGCCCTCGATGGTCGTTTTTTCAAGTTCCGGAGAACATTGCCTGTTATTCCGTCGCAAGGCCTGAACCCGTTAAAGTGATTGCATAGGGTTGTTATTTGTGCTATTCTTAGCCCCGGTTTTTGCAAACAACCTTCATTCCAGAAGAATTGCATTTGTCTGATTTTTTCTCTAAACCCTCAGGAGATAAAAGCCGATAGGTATTGAGAAAAAGTTCCTGCATAGTCAGGCAATTTGCAAGGAGGCGCAGAATAAAGCAGATGACACGTCGTAACAGGATTCACTTCATTGGCATCGGCGGCGTTGGAATGAGCGGTCTTGCCAGCATATACCTTCACAAAGGCTTCAAGATCTCGGGTTCAGACCTCACCGGAAACGACAGAACCGACGAGCTCAAGGCAAATGGTGCACGCATATACATAGGGCACAATGCACGCAATATACCCTCAGATGTTGGCAGAGTAGTTGTATCTACAGCTATTGCCAGCGACAACCCTGAACTGGTAGCCGCTCACAAACGCGGTCTGCCCACTATTCACAGGTCTGACCTGCTTGCCGAGCTTTTCCTCGACTCAGGGTGCGGCATTGCTGTTGCAGGCTGTCACGGCAAAACAACCGTCAGCTCGATGATTGCCACCGTTCTTAAAACCGCCGGGAAAGACCCGACCTGCGTCATCGGCGGTCATGTTGCGGCTCTAAAAGGCAATTCATCAACGGGTAACTCTGGTTTGTTTGTTGCCGAGGCCGATGAAAGCGATGCAACCTTTCTCAAATATTTCCCACAGTATGGCGTTATCACCAACATAGATAACGACCACATGGATCACTACACAAGCCTCGAAGCGATTATCAAAGCATTTGAACTCTTTGCCAGCCACATTTCCAATGAGGGCGCACTGTTTATCTGTGCTGATGATCCTATTGCCCGCAACCTCAATATTCCCGAAAAATTGCGCACCATCACCTATGGCATCGATACAGCCGCAGACCTGATGGCCGAAAATGTAAATCTGCACCCATTTGGCTCAAGCTTTGACCTTATGATTGGTGGGCAGAATTATGGTCGCTTCAACCTTGAAGTTCCCGGCCGCCACAATATTCTCAATGCTCTGCCGGTTATCGGCTTCTGTCTCGAAGTCGGCCTGGCACTCGAAGCTGTACAAACCGGCTTCAGCCTTTTCCATGGCGCTGGCAGACGCTTTGAAATAAAGGGGCAGTTCGAAGGTATCACCGTAATCGATGACTACGGTCATCACCCCAATGAAATCAAAGCGACGCTCGAAGCTGCTACCAGTCTGGGCGCACGCCGCGTGGTCGTGGTTTTTCAGCCGCACAGGTATTCACGCACCCTTTTCCTTTCACAGGAATTCGGGCGCTGCTTCGATAATTGCGACAAGCTTTTTATCACCGACATCTATGCCGCCTCAGAAAAACCCATCCCGGGCGTTACCAGCAAGGTTATTCTTGACCACATGCCGGTAGCCCACCGCCGTAAGGTTAAAATGGTTAAAAACGTTGACGATGTAAAATATCATCTATTGAATTACGTT
>JAQUZA010000503.1 GCA_028691595.1 Candidatus Rifleibacteriota bacterium | reverse complement strand
GTCGGTAATAACCAGGCCTTTTCCGGCAAACTGGCGCAGAATATCCTTGAACTTGAAGGCGAATACTCCTGGATCCCAGAGGACCTGAAATTCAACCTTATTGGCTTTAAGAGAACGTGCAATCAGAGGCAGAGTCATCGGGTCCTGGACCATCTGGCCGCAGAGAAGCACGTCTGCTTTGCGTTTAAACACCGGAGTCTGTTCGAGGAATTCATCCCAGCTGGTGTCTTTGGCAAACTTGAGAGATTTGTAGGTGTTTCTGAAAGAGTGGGAGGGCGGGAAATAAATAGACAGACCATGGCTGTCGCCCATACCCTGAGTATGGCCTTCGATAACCATCGGTGAGGTTTCTGGGAACTTCGAAACGATCAGATACTCTTTGCCCTGTTTGATGCGGCGCTTATCGAGCGCTTTGCCATCTTTGAGAACAACCTGATAATTGATTTCTTCAACAAAAACGATCTTTTCGAGAGCTTCATCAGTTACCGGCTCAAAGGGCCCGATCTGGCAGGAATAACCGCCACCCTGCATTTCACGCAGGGGAGTCAGTGCCAGTCTTGACTGAAAAACTCTTGTGCCAGCCGGCCACAGAGACTGCGGTGGCATGCGCCCACCATTATAGCCCCAGATAACCACGCCGGGTTTGTCACTGGTAATCAATACAGGTTTGGCGAGCTTATCATTCTCGACCGGGTAACCGTATGATTTGATGATGTCGATGCAGATTTCCCTGATTTCAGAGGGGGCTTCAGGCATCTGGGCAAGCTTGTGAGCAAAGTCAACAAGGTCTACGAGAGTTTCATCTGAATACTTTTTGATTGAAGCGAAGCGGCCGCCTTCAGCAACCAGCAGGTCGGCATAAACTTCATGGTTAGCCAGAAGAGCTTTTGCAAGAGCATCGAATTTTTTGACCAGGCTGCCAACCTTGCCGAGGTCAACGGTAGACTTGGTCACAGCGGAGCCCTTAACAAAAGAGTTACCTGCTGAACCACCCTTCGCATATGATTGAATGTAGGTGCCAACCATGCGCTTGCTGAATTCAGCCGGGCTCAGATCGGGGTTCTTGACCAGTGGGGCGAGATAATCAGCATAAGGCATGCCGTTACCTGGTTCGGTTTCTTCTGAAGCGGTAAGATAATGAGCTGTGTCGGCAATTTCGTAGGCAACTTCGATAGTGCCCATCAGACAGGCATCAAAATCAACGATGGCAAATTTTGACTCTTTGCCGTTAACTTTGCTCAGTTCTTTTTGACCTTCACGCAGAGCCCATGAAACATCAGTCATGCTGAGCATGGTGTCGTCTTCCTGATCCTGGGCAATGCCGATCCATCCGGCACCATGGTTCCAGACGATTACAACGACATTGTCTGCGGGGTAGGTCTTAACGCCCCATTTGAGGAAATCGGCCAGCGTCGTCTTGGTGCCCATAGACTGTTCGCCGAGATTCATCACCATTTTGCTGGTGACCTTGTTCGGGTCATTGTCTTTGGAAACAAAATAGCGACGGGTTCCAACCCAGTTGCCATCAGCGATGGTATCGCCTTTTCCGCCGCGCATGCGGTCAATCTGGGCAACTATATTTACATTATCGCTGCTGCCGACATGTTCCATTTCATTGATATCGATCAGACCAAAACGTTCGAGATCGTTGTCGGCGCAGATATAGGCAAGGATAGTCCATTTTTTGCGCCCCTGCTTGTGAGGGGTTCCAGTTTTCCGGCCTTCGGTTTCAAAGGCTACAGCATGCTGGGCATCATCATACCAGTGAATCGGAAAATCTTTGGGGCCAACACCATTGTAGAGCGCGGCAACACTGTCAAAGCGGTCTTTATTGGCGTTTTCGCGCATTTTGCCGTAAACGGTCTGCCAGTAGGTGTTGAGCTTGTTGATTTCGGCGGTCGGGTCATTAGCTGCCTGAAATTTGCGCCGGGTAGCCACTTTTTTAACCAGGTCAAAATAGGCCAGTTCAAGTGGTGAAGGGCATTGCTTGATGACCGAACCAAGCACCGGGTCGAGCCCTGGCTGATCTTTAAAAAGGCCAAAAGCATTTGTGGTTTCTTCGTCAGACTTGGCGGCATAATTGGCCATGAATTCTGCCTGATAGTCGCCTCTGATGTTACTTACAAAATTATTCTGCAGTTTCTTGGGGAAATCAGCAAGAATTTCACTCAGAAGCCCGTCAGAGCGTTTGTCACCCAGGAATTCAAGGGTAATTTTGCGCTGCCAGACTTCCTGAAGCATCTGCAGGTGCCCAAGAACCTGCTGCTGTTTTTCTTTCAGCGCGGCAGATGAGGCATCTGACTTTGTTGCAGAAGCGGTGCTGGCTTTTTTTGCGGTAGTAGCAGGCTTCTTCGCGGCAGTAGCAGGCTTCTTTTTTGCTGTTGCTGGCTTTTTCGCAGTAGTAGCAGGTTTTGTTGCCGGCTTTGCCTTTTCCGCAGGCTTGGTTGCTGTAGTTTTGGCTGTTGCCTTCTTTTTTGCCGCAGCGGTGGTGGTTGTCTTTTTCTTTTTAGCCGCAGTCGAAGAAGCGGTCTCACCCGCACTCCAGACCGGGCCAAGCGTCAACAGGTGAAAAACAACCAGTAACGCAGCCAGAATACGCTTACTCATAATCAATTCTCCTTACACAAGAGCTAAAGAGCGTACATTTTTGACAATTATACATGAAATTCCTCTGACCCGGAACAGAAAACCACAAAGAATGTACAGATCTTGTCCAAAACCTTATAAAAGCAAGGCGACGGGTGCCGGTATCCGGCACCCGTCGCTTTTTTCCAAAACAAATGCCAGCTCAGGGCCTTGTCATTTTTGAATCTTTGAAAAATTTGAAAAATTCAGAATCGGTCGAAATAACCATTTTACTGTTTCCGGTTGCTGTTTTTTCGATACTTTCGAGGGTCTTGAAAAAAGCATAAAATTCGGCATCACGATTGTAAGCCTCAGCATAAATCGAAGCAGCCTTCGCATCGGCCTTACCCTTGATTTCAGTCGAGGTTTTAAAGGCTTCTGAGCGAATGCGGCGCAGTTCCTTTTCCATCTCGCCAAGAATCTCGGCCTTGGTGCCTTCACCTTCAGAACGGTATTCGGCAGCAACTTTGTT
>JAQUZA010000502.1 GCA_028691595.1 Candidatus Rifleibacteriota bacterium | reverse complement strand
GCCGGCCGAGCAGGTCAGGCTGTTGTTAGGGCCCTTGCGTTTGCTGAAACCAACCGGGTGAATTGGCGGAAAGTAAAGTACGTCGAAGCCCATTTCAGCGATATGTGGCAATCGCTTGATAACGTCTCTGAAAGTGCCGTGTTTGCCAGGTTCAAAGCCGCATGATCTTGGAAAACATTCGTACCAGGCTGCAAAACGTGCTTTTTTGCGGTCGACGCGGATCTGCCAGGTCTTGCTTTCAACTCTTGAAGCGGGATCAGGGTTGGCTGCCAGTGTTTCGACCAGTCGTTCATGGCTGAGAATGTGCCAGCGCTGAATATCTGAATCGGACTTTTCTGCCTTGTTCAGCATATTTTTGAGGTATTCACGGTCTGCTTCATTCAACCAGGATTTGTATGTCTTTGCCAGAGCTATGCCTTCGAGAATATCAGAGGCAAACTCAACATTGGCATCAACTTTTTTGCGGGTATCTTCGACCCAGGTGCCGTATTCTTCACAGCAGGCGACTATCTGGTAATCATAAAACCCGACCTGGTCAACCCTGAATTCGCTTTCCCAGAGATCCATTCCGGGGTTTACGCAGTTCATGGTGACTTTGTGCCATTTGTTGCGGCCTGATGGTCGGTATTCTACCCATGCGGCCAGCTTCTGATGACCGTCTCTGAAGATATTGGCAATCACCTTGACGTTGTCGCCCGGTTCACGTTTCAGCGGGTATAAACCGGCATCAACAAGTGGTTTGACGTTCTCAATTATTGCGCGCTTGCGGTTTCTGGTCATAATCAGTTCCTCTTGATGAGAGTTTCATAGAGATCAGCGGTCTGACGGGCAATCGATTTCCAGCTGAACACATCTTCTACCCTGCGTCTGCCGGCTTCGGCCATTTTGTCGCGCCGGGCCGGGTCTGCCATAAGGGCATTAATTTCGGCGGCAAGATCGTGGGCGAAAACATCTGGTTTAAGGGCTTCAAAAGGCGATTCATTCATCTGCTCAAGCTTGATGAGCTTGCCGGTAACCCCGTCAACCACCACTTCGGGAATGCCGCCGACGGCACTCGCTACAACCGGGGTTTTGCAGGCCATCGCTTCAAGATTGATAATGCCGAAAGGCTCGTAGATCGAAGGGCAACAGAACAGCGCGGCATGCGAATACAGTTCGATCAGGGTCTTGCGGTCAACCATTTCCCTGAGCCAGAAAATGTTGTTGCGGTTTTTAGAAACGGCTTTGACACCTTCGGCCATTTCATGCTCGATTTCTGGAGTGTCGGGGGCTCCGGCACACAAAACCACCGGAATATCAGGGTTCAGGTATTTAATGGCGTTTACCAGATGGATAATGCCCTTCTGGCGGGTTATTCGCCCGACAAACAGCAGGTATGGTTTGTTAAAATCAAAGCCAAAGCGCTTGAGGCATTCGGTTGATTCAACTCTTTTAAATTCATCTGTATCGATGCCGTTATATATAACTTTCAGCCGGTCTTCACGGACATTGAACAGGCCGTTGATATCAGCTTTTGTGCCGTTACTGACGGCGATCACGGCATCGGCCATCTCGATGGCCATCTTTTCGACCCACAGAGAAAAATCGTAACCACCGGCCAGCTGTTCGCGTTTCCAGGGGCGAAGTGGTTCGAGGGAGTGGGTGGTGACGACAAGGGGCACGCCAAAATTCAGCTTTGCCCAGATGCCGGCCATATGTGTGTACCAGGTGTGGCAGTGAACGATGTCGGCATCAACGCCTTCACCGACAATCTGCAGGTCGCGATCGATGGTCTTGAAAACAGACTGCAGACCACGGTCAAGCTTCAGAAACCCGGCTGATGACTCGAAGCCGGTGGTTTTAATCTTGCCATTACCCGGTTTCTGGTCGCCATAACAGCGTACTTCAACATCGGCCAGCTTTGACATTTCTTTGGCAAGATACTCTATGTGCACGCCAGCGCCGCCGTAGACGTGGGGGGGGTATTCGTTGGTAATGTATAAAACCTTCATCATTCTCTCCTTGCTGCATGTTTATAAAACGAGATTATAGCACTAAAAAACCGCCTTGTCGCACATTTTGCAAACGACGACAGGGCGGTTTATAGTTGTGGCTCAGAGCCAACTTTGCAGGCTAATTCTGCTTATGGTGACTGCACTCGATTTTGAAGCCGTTGTCTTCGCGGACAAGACTGTAAGTGCCGCCATCAGGGCATTCAGGGGCTGTTTTTAGGTATTTTCCTGCAACGAGGGTCTCAATTTCGAGTTTGCTGCAGGTTTTGCCGGTGTCCATCTCATACATTTCGGTGGCAGCAGACAAAACGCGGCGATTGGCCTGGCAAGCTCTGGCGCGCGCCTGGGCCCGGGCATGTTGAAAGTTGGGCAGGGCAATGGCAGAAACTGCTCCGGCAAAGCCGGTTATACCAGAGAGAATGGTTTTTTCATCGAGCCCTTCAACTGTCACTTTCAGCCAAAGGTCTTCCTGGTTGATTTTTACGGCATCGAGCATTTTGAGCCCTTTCTGCCGCTCTGCTTCGGGAAGCTGGCCCATCTGGTTTTGTGCCATGTTCCTGATGGCAAGCAGCTGCTGTTTGCCAATGGCTACCCATTGTTCGACAAGGTTTTTGTCGTTCAGTTTCAAGGCAGCTTCAGCTTGACTCATAGATACCTTCAGGCGAAGGGTTTCAAAGGGGCGATACTGTTCGGGAATATTAGCCTTGCTGATAACTGATTCAATTTTAACCGGGTTTTTAATTGTGCCATGGGTCGAGCAAACAACTTCACCCTCTTTGTTCAGCGAATATTTGCCTTCATTTGGGCAGACAAGTTCATCAGCAAGATAGCGTTCGGCCTTGAGCTGTTTCTGGTCAAGGGTTTCAAGGGCCATTTCTTTATCCATGGCGTGCATTTCGAGGGCCGCAGAAAGCATTCTCAGATTCGAAAAACATACTCCATGCTGAACGTTGGCACTTTTGCCAGCCATCAGGTTTTTAATGCCGTTAAGATCGATCTCCGCGGCGATAAGGGTGCCTTCACTGCTGATATTTTTGCTCAGATCTGTCCATTTTTCTTTGTCTTCGGGGCCATTTGCTGCACCTTCGCTCTGCAGATAAACGCCATCGGGTCGAATTGACGCGATCATGCTGAATTCTGGTGCAGGAATTCGATACTCGACCAGGTCTTTTTC
>JAQUZA010000501.1 GCA_028691595.1 Candidatus Rifleibacteriota bacterium | reverse complement strand
TTCCCAGCCGTTTTCGCGAATTGGCGGCGACTGTTATGATTTTTTCCCGGCCGATGCAAAGACTCTGGGTATTTTTATCGGCGACGTCTCCGGGCATGGAATTACAGCAGCTCTGATCATGGCGATGGCCAAGGCTGCTCTTATCGACGAAAGAAGCCGGTTTTCCGGTATCGAGAAGCTGGCCGATGCTCTTGACCAGACGATTTTCATGAACAGAAAATCCGGCACAAAAGAATATATGACCGGCCTTTTTCTGACAGTTGACTCTGAGACAGGCGAATGTCTGCTGATAAATCGTGGACACTGCCGCCCCATGCGAATCAGCAGTGATGGTGGCAGTATCGAGCATGTAACATCGGCCGGTCTGCCGCTTGGCTACAACGCCCCCGAGCAGAACAAAACGGTCAGGTTCAGGCTTAACCCTGGCGAGATGTTGTGCTTGTACACCGACGGTATGGCTGAAGCGCAGGGTGATAAAGGTGCTGTGTTGGGCTATGAAGGGCTCAGGCAGATGTTGCTGGCATGTTGGCGCGACAAGGTTGATTTATGTCTGCAGGCACTTTTGCAGAGTCATGGCAAATGGGCAATCAAACAGGATGACGATCAAAGCGTCATTCTGGTGAAATGGAACAGTTAGCATGCATTCAGAGTTAAAAGTAAAGCACCCGGCGAGGGTTTCGGGCTATCTGCCTGCGATTCTGGCGCTGAGCGTCTTTTATCTGCTGGTTTATTATGGCCTTGTCCATATCGAGCAGCAGCACAGGGACTTGCAACTGCAGTCATTCACTCAGCAGTCTTCCAGCCTTCTCGAGCAGATGACGCTTTATGCTGATCCCGAAATTTTCTGGGTAAGAAGGCTAAATGACGATTTCAGAGATTCAAATGGTCATAGCGATTTCATGTCGTTGTTGGATAATCACCAGAAAGCTGCTGGTGGCAGGCTTACCTGGATAGTCTGGAATTCAAAAGGGCAGGTTGTTGCTGATAATCATTTTGCCGGAAAGTATGATGGCACCGGGGTATTGCCGGAGCTTTTTCGGGATCTCAATCTTCTGCACAACAAAGGCTCGGGCAGGCTTGATCATGCGGTTAATCGTATGCGAAGAATCCTTGGGCCACACCTGGACCTGGACAAGCTGGCTGCCGCCCTTTATTACAGGCACCCCAAGCTGGTCAGGCCCGATTCTGCCGGCAAGTTTGCCGACTTCTGGACTGCCGTAGGTGGCACATTTTCTGCCATGGTTTTTTTTAAAAGAGAAATTCTGGCAGATGATTCTGGTCTGACGATGTTCTGCCGTGAATTTAAAGAAGGTGGGGTTAAAGCCAGCTTCATCAATACCAGCAGGAAAGCCTTGCTGACAAGACGTGATGAACTCTTAACCGATGCGGTTATAAGGCTTGAACGGGAAGGGCGATCTTCAGATTTTTTTGATGAGCTTATGCTGGCCGGCAAAAGAATCGCGGGGGGCAAGATTCTGGTAGCTTCTAAACGCTACAGTTCACTGCTTG
Source organism: Candidatus Rifleibacteriota bacterium (assembly GCA_028691595.1). GTDB lineage: Bacteria > Muiribacteriota > Ozemobacteria > Ozemobacterales > Ozemobacteraceae > Rifleibacterium. Next base: position 1,660 of record JAQUZA010000501.1, on the reverse strand, counting down.
CCCCGGGCAGACTTGCTGCATTTCTGGCCCTGGTAAGCATATCAGGTCTTCTGCTGATACTGAAAAGTTATGGTGCCGGCCTTGGCCTGAATCGATGTTCTGTTAAGCTGCAACTTTTGCTGATGCTTATGGTTACCACCGGTCTGCCTCTTCTTTGTCTGGCGATGGCAGCTTCAGACCATGTTGCCCGCAAAAAGACGTCTCTGATAATGGGCGCTTACCAGCAATGCATCGAATATCTGCAACATGTTGAAAGCCGCAGCAATATCAATAATGCATACATGATTAACCGGGTCAACAGGTCAATATCGGCCATCAAAAAGATTCTGCCGGGGAAATTTGGCACAGAAGAGGTTATCAACGAGATTCAATTGCATATTGGCGATGTTCTTCAGGATACGAGGTTGATAGCGAGTTCTCCCGCTGTCGTGAAAACCATGCAGGGAATTTTTGCCAATGGCAGGTTTACTCCTTTCGAAGTCGGCGCTAAATTGCAGAGTAAAGACATGCTCGAGCTGAAAATGTTGCAGCATATCTCGGCCTATTATCTTTCTGTAGTAAACAACCAGCCCATAGATCTAGACAGGTTCAACGAGACAGAACTGCTTGCTGAAATGGTATACCAGAGACCATATCATGAAATCATTCAGAATATCATGCTGGCAACCGACAAAATATGGTCTCTTGGTTGGGGTGACCGCACCAATCCGGTACTGGTAAAGCTGATTTCGCTTAACGATAACCTGCTGATAGATTATTTTTATATGATAGTGTTCAAAAATTCTGTTCTGCAACGCGATTTCATCAGGCGGCAGGTTGATAATCTCGACAGGAACCCGCTGGGGTTGAAATTCATCAGCTCCGATGGGCAGTATTATTCAAAAGAATTGCTGAAGGTTGCAGACAGTCCGTGGTTCAGCGAAATTATCCGGAAAACCCGTGTGCAGCCTTCTGTAGAGCCACAGTTTACCAACTATGATGGGAAACCTCATGTATATGCCGGAATGCGTTCGCAGAACCTGAGTGATTTTTACTTCTACGCCTTCTACCCGCTAGAAAAAATAGATGCGCAGATTGCCGAAGAGCAGAGATTCATGCTGAGCGCAGGTGTCGTTACCATTTTTCTTCTGGTTGGCCTGGCGCTTGTTTTTTCGGCAAGTTTTGTTTCGCCTTTGTCGGCTCTGCAGGCCGGAGCTGTCGCTATCAGGCGTCGGGATTTTTCCTACCGTCTGCCGGAAATCTCAGGTGATGAATTCGGTGAAATGGCCAGGGTTTTCAATAGCAGCATGGCTGATTTTGAAGAGCTTTCGCTGGCCGGAATCGTTCAGTCGCGACTTTTGCCTCAGCATGGAATTGCAGACAGCAGATTCGATCTCTATGGCAGAAACATACCAATGACCGAGCTTGGCGGCGATTACTTCGATTATTTTCATGTCGATGGCAGCAGTTATGTGATAATGGCCGGCGACGTTGCCGGGCATGGTGTCGGCGCCTCGCTGATCATGGCTATGGCCAAAGCCGGGGTCATGCGTTGTCGCGATTGTATCAAAGACCCTGCGGCGGTGCTGTCTCGGTTGCACCAGATCATTCATGAAACGCGCACAAAAGTACAGCGCAAAATCATGACTTTTCAGTATGTGTGCTATGATGCCGCATCTGG
>JAQUZA010000500.1 GCA_028691595.1 Candidatus Rifleibacteriota bacterium | reverse complement strand
GGTTACGCCCCTGCCCGGGTCGAACTCATGCTCGACGAGGGAGCGGTTCACAACGAAGCCGCCTGGGCCAAACGTCTGCCGCAGATTCTCGAATTTATCTGCCAGCCGTGGCATGAGTCGAATTCGGATTTCCGCCCATAGTCAAATTCGAAAATCGCAGACTCATTTTTTATAGTTTTGACGCGGCTGAGGCTGTCGCCAAGAATTTCTTGCATTACCTGCTTTGTCAGCAGGTCTCTTGTGTTGAGGCCATTGATTTTGCGCTGTCAATTTTGACAGACCACTGGTTGAATGTTAGTTACTAAAAAACCGCCTTTCATTGTTTGTGAACTTAAATGGTGGAGTGTCTTCGACTCTGGTAAAGGTTGGCTGAGTTGTGTTTTGATGTTGGTTTTCATAAAGCAGTTGTCGTAGTTGCGATAATCAAAATAAAAATTTCGGCTGGTTGAAAAAATAGCATTAAGTGATAACTTAATGCTGTCCCATTCCACCGCGCAGAAAAACCATTCACAACATGATCAGTGCCGAAAAAAAGATTGTCGTTTCGACCTTTGATACTTATGAAGAGCTGGTTGATCAATTTGTTCAATCGACAGGGATCTTTTTTCCCAAAATGGCTGCCGGCCGCAGCGATTTTTTCAGAGGCTTTTCACAATGGCTCAACGGCACAACGCCAGGAAGGCCATGGGCCGTTATTACCCCGGATCCAGCCCAGGGACTGGCTTTGCCAAACGCCATGCAGATACTGGTTTCGGCACTGAACCAGTCTGGCAGAACTGCCGGCGAGGCTGATGTTTCAGCTCTGATTGAAAAATATGGCCTGAAAACGACAATACTTACTCAGCCTGTTAGCACGCTTTCGGGGGGTGAACTGCTGCTGCTCAATTTTGCCAAAGCTGAGGCACAATGCGATCATGTCAACGCTCTCGCAGCATGTAACCCTGTTTTCTGGCTTAACCCGGCCCGCCATAAATACTGGCTTGATCTTTGCCGTCACTTCGAAGTCGCCGGCAAAAATATTGACGCGCTGGTTCTGCAAGGCGACCACCTTGATACCAGCTCACGCGGCAATAAATTTCCACCGGTTGAATCTTTACCCATGAGTCTGATAATCGATAGACCTCTGGTCAATTTTCCCGAAATCCAGTTTCCGGTTTTTCATGCTGCAAGTAGACTGCAGTATTCATGGGCTTGTGATCCGGGTGAAGTTTTCTCGCCTTTTTTGATCACCGGCGACAATGGGGTCGGAAAAAGCATTTTTGCCCGACTGCTCGCCGGCATTTTTCCGGTAAGCTCCGGCAGGGCTGTTATCACGAATTCCGATGGCAATCGCAATATCCGGTTGCTGTTTCAGGAAGCGATTACCCAGTTGTTTGCCCTGAGCCCCTTCGAGTATCTCGAAAGAGTGTTCTCAGCATCAAAAGAACTTTTTGATGAGGCGCTGCGGCTTTTTCGTGATCTCATGCACGATGTGCATCCCGACAGGCTTTATGATGATACCCAGGGCTGCAGATCTTTGATGGCTGGTAAAGCCTGCCTGATTGCCGCCAGACTCGCCGAAAAACCAGCTCTGCTTTTGCTTGACGAACCAGGTTGGGGGCTGTCGCGGCAAGATGCTGGTAGACTTGTTTTTAATACCTGCAGGCTTGCCCACAATTATAAAACCGGAGTCGGGATCATTTCGCACCAGCCGGAATGGCATGATTTTGCCTTGAGCAACCTGAAGCTGAAAAAGATTGCCCCTGAACAGGTCGAGATTAACCATGAGCGTATTTGAATTTCCGGGGTTTCTCAAACTTCAGAATTTGCGGCCATGGTGGCTGAAAATGGCCGTTCTTATGCTTATCGGCTTCCCTCTTGTTTCAAACCGGCCGGCCGGCCTTATTGCTGCCGGGCTCGAAAAATTTCTTCCCGAAATGCCCGGCAGCATACTTGCCTGGCCCCTGATAACTTTTTTTATCTGGGCCTGCTGTCTGCCATCCCTTGGAACCGCCAGACTTCTTGATTATCTGGCCGCCGCCTATACCATGGCCATAACTACAGTTGTCAGCGGCGCAGTTCTTCGTGAAATTCTGCCGGTTGTTTTTACTGCTGATGTCTCTGCCGACAGTTTTCGTCTGCTGCGTGTCTATTTCAATATTCTTGCGGTTTTTCCTTATTCTTTGACCTTTCTGAACGCATTTTCGGTCAGTGATTTGCTCTCCAGACTGACAAAAACACGGGGAAGATTCAGAAGTGCCGGTCTGCATCTTGCATTGGCGCTAAGAATCTGTCAGCATGTCGGGGAGGTTATTCCCAAGCTGCTGCTGGTCTGGCGTGAAGAAAACCCCGACCTGCTGCTGCCGCGCTGTCGTGATGACTGGCAGGGCATTTCGCCGCTGATAAGGTGGCCCATGTGGTTTATTCGCAGTATTTCACAGTGGATTTTTGCCTGTATAATTCTTACTTTTGAGCCGATTCCTGTAATGGTAAATGAAATTGAACAGATAAACGAAAGTAGAGATTCGAATGACCCGCATTAAATCGCGGTTTGCAGAAACTGCTGTTATTGCAGCTCTTACTGCTTTAACGGCTGTAACGACCATGTTGGTCAGAGTCCCAATTCCGGCAACCAACGGCTATTTTAATATTGGCGACGTGTTCATTATTCTTGCCGGGCTCTGGCTCGGGCCTCGCGCCGGGTTCATCGCCGGGGCGTTTGGCTCGGCAATCGCAGATTCCATCGGGTTTCCTGTCTATATACCCGCGACCTTCATAGTTAAGGGGTTTGAAGGCTGGATTACCGGTATGCTTGCACGCCATGCCACCACCGGATCAATCATGAGACCTGGATTGGCGGCTGTAACTGGCGGCCTGAGCATGGTCGCTGGTTACTATATCTTTGAAGCCTATATTTACCCGATGATTGGTCAGCATATTCCCATGTTTAATATCACTGACCCTGGTGCTGCTTTTATTGCTCTTTTTCCAAATGCCGTTCAGGGAATTTCGGGTATAATAGGAGGTCTGGCTCTCTGGAAAGCCATCGCTTCAGGTTCACAAACTTCAAATGACAATAACGAGCAGTCGGTTGCCGGGCAAAATGGTTGACCGTGACAGGCTTTATTGATAGGTTAAAACAATGTACAACGAGATTGAAAAGACTTTTAATGACTATATAGAAGCGCTGGCGACACAGAAC
>JAQUZA010000030.1 GCA_028691595.1 Candidatus Rifleibacteriota bacterium | reverse complement strand
AGAACTCGCCGGGTCAACCGGGTAATCGGCATCAATCTAAGTTCGGCGCAGATTGAAACTCTGCTGCTCAGGCTTAAGCTCGACACTAAAAGAGATGGTGAAGACCTGGTGGTAAGTGTTCCACCTTACCGGCACGACCTGACAATCGAAGCCGATATTATCGAAGAAGTTGCCAGAATGTATGGCTACAACAATATTCCAACAACTTTGCCCGCCATTACCTCAGTGCTTCAGTTGCCAACTCCGCTTCAAAAACTTGAAAAGCGGCTGCAGGACCATCTTGTTTCGTGCGGTTTCAACCAGATCATGACCTACAGTTTCATTCCCGACTCCATCGACGAATGTTTCCGTGAAAAGAAACCGCTCATGTTACAAAATCCACTTTCCGAAGACTTGAGTGCCATGCGGACAAGCCTGAAATGGGGCATGTTTGACGCTCTCAAAAGAAATATTCTCAACGATGAATTCAATCTGAAACTGTTTGAAATCGGCAAAGCTTTTCACCCGGCCGCTGCCGGGCTCAGCGAAGAGCATTCTCGCCTTTGTATCGGGTTCTCAGGCTCTTCAGACCCGAAAAACTGGAAAAAGAGCAGTGAATCATTTGACCTTTTCTCGGTAAAAGGTTTAATGCAGAACATTGCCGACCTGCTTAAAGTAAAAATAAGGTATGCCCCAGGGAGCTGCAGTGTCTTTCATCCTGCCATGCAGATGGAACTGATGGTTGGAAAAACCCCATCAGGCGAATTCGGGCAGCTGCACCCCAACCTGCTCGACAATAAAAAAATGCCCAAAAACATCTTCATTGCAGAAATAGACCTTGATAAATTTGCCGCCGCAATCGAAGACGCGGGCAGAATGAAACCTATTCCTGAATTGCCGGCGATTCGCCGTGATCTGGCATTGCTGTCTCCGGTCAATGTCCCCCATCGCGATATTCTAAAAATCCTTACCACCGAAGGCAAAAACCTTCTTGAAGACTGCTATCTCTTTGACGTTTACCAGGGAAAAGGCATCCCTGAAGACTGCAGATCTCTTGCCTTTGCAATGACTTTTCGCGACCAGAAAAAAACGCTGACCGACGAAGAAATTCAACCGCTGATAAGCCGTATGGTCAGTAGACTTGAAACGGAACTGGCAATAAAACTCAGATAAAAAGGACTCAACATGGCAATTTTGTATGCCCTGGTTTCAAATCAGGCAGATGCTGAGATTTTAACCATGATTCTCATCATCCTGTGCAGCTTTGCCTACATTTCCTTTATCTGGGGAACAGCCAAAAAGCTTGGCACGGATATGACAAACTTCGAATGGCTTCAGGTTTATTTCCTTGGAACCACGATGTTTGTCTGCGGCACCACAATACTTGGAAAGATGGTGTCACCGTCGAATGCCGATGCCGTGCTCGGCTTTTTTGGCCTCGATGGCGTTTTGTCGTATATGACGAATGTTTTTCAGATATTTGCCATGGCAGCGCTAAGAGCTCTCATGTAGTCACTTCGGGAAAAGGGCATCCTGTGTCTTTCGGTCCCAGACTGAGTCTATGACCGAAAGATGGGTTGCCTTGAACTCCATAAGCGCGCGCCGGCAGTTTTCGTCCCAGATTTTTGCCGAATTTGAAGCGGGCATGAAGCCAAGCTGCTTAAGGCGATTGACGACAATCTGCAAATGCTGGGCATTGCTGAAATCAAGCATCACCCCTGATTCAAGAACCTGGGCAGTGTAATCAGGGGGTCTTCGCATGGCAAGCAGAATATCCCTGGCATCGAGCGACAAATTGACATCATGAATTTTTACGTCCCAGTAAACCTTTTCCCGGTCTTCGGTGTCATACTCATAAAACTCACAGCGACTCAGCCAGTCTTTTTCGAGTTCAGCCACCTGTTTGGCCTCGGATTCTGTTAAATCCATTTTTTTGAGGTTTTCAAGTCTGATTTTTTGAAAAACCGCGTGCCTGACCTCTGGTAAAAGAAGTTTTCGTGCGTGGGGTCTTATTGGTGGCCGATATTCGAGCAAACCTGTTCTGGTTCGCACTGGCATCTGTGACGAAAGCGGTGTGTATGCAGACTCTCCCTGGCCAGTTTCTGGTTCAGCCCGGGCACCAGTTTTCATTGCCTGAAGCAATTCGTTTCTTGAGCGCTCAAGATTGAGCTTCTTTTTTACATCAGATTCTGTCCAGAGTACAAACATTATCGCAGCTATTACCAGGCAGACCACCATACCCACAGCAAACCACGACTGACCGGGCTTTTTTATTCTGGAGGCTGCTATTTCGCGTATTTTTAGAAGATGAGTACGTTCACACAATTCACTGGCCAGAGGCAACGCTTTTTCTGACCAGTAGACAACCTGGTTATCGTCGTTTGCGATAAGTGCTTCATCAAGGTTTTTCCAGCAGTAATTTCTTTGAAAAAAAGTCTGATTGCGTGCAATTTCTTCACGCAAACCAGCTGATGGCCGGGCAGTCTTAACTGTTTCGAGTGCTTTTAAAAAAAGATAAGACTGGTTGAAGCCGCTGACACTGTTATTTAATTTTACTGCCAGCTGGTTCATTAACTCCCAGGGTGAATCCTGGGCTGCGGTGTTCTGCAGCAGAGTGGCAATTTCCGCAAAACTGCGAAAAAGATCGCCGGCCCGACCAGGCCCATCACGATAAAAAGACCCGGAAGCGATTTCCGCAGCCAGCAACGGCAAATTCAGGTTAGAGCGGCGAAAGTTCTCTTCAAACAGGGCCAGAACTTTAAGTAGAGGCTCTGGTGCAGCTTTTAGCATAATAGCATCGCGGGCGGCACGAAAATGATTGAATTCGAGTTTGCCTTCCTGGCGGGCGCGGGGCAGGCGTGGAAAATAATGAAAGGGAAAAGATGTAACAATAAAACAGTGCAGTTCATCGGCCTGCTGAACAAGCTTCTTTTTTTCAAGAAAAGAGTAGAGACTTGTAAGAGTCTCAAAAACCTTGCGCTCCTCTTCAGGGGGACGGGATGGGGCGGATTCCCAGGCGGAGATCGCCTGATAAAGATCGACATAGGACTCAAACAGTTCAGGCGACTGGTATATAGTCTGCAAAGCCCTGTGAATAGCTTCTTGATGTCTGCTGTTATAACCCATAACCACCCTTGTCGATTTGAATTTCTGATACATTTTAAAGCTGAATAAGCTTTTGAGGCAAGATAATAAAAAAGAAGGCAGTGCTAATGGCCTTTTTTTAAATCCGGTTTTGTGTTATTCCGTTATAGATTTTATGAAGCACATTTGGGGAGGAAACATGAAAAAACTTTTCAGCTACTTTATCTTTGTTGTTGCTTGTTTTTCTTTGTTTGCCGGCACGGCATCTGCCGATGGCATAATTTTTCCGGTTGAGCCTGAAGAGGTGCATCCAAGATTCATTCTGCGACCTCCGGTCCAGCCGGCGGGCAACTTTACAGTTCCATTGTCGGTTACCAAGCATCACGTCAAGGTTCAGATCAATAATCTGGCCGCAGCCACCCAGGTTGACCAGAAGTTCTACAATCACCAGAACCGGGTTATCGAAGGGCTTTATATCTTCCCGTTGCCGATAAGCGCTTCCATTAGTGGCTTTGCAATGGATATAGAAGGAGAAATGACCAAAGGTGAACTTCTTGATGCCGACAAGGCTCGTAAAATCTATGAAGACATTGTCAGACAGATGCGCGACCCGGGTCTGCTCGAATACATGGGTCAGGGTGTCTTCAAAACAAGAATCTACCCGATCAACCCTCTCAGCGAAAAGAGCGTTAAACTTTCATACCAGGAAGCGCTGAAGATGGAAGCAGGTCTTGTAAGGTATGTATACCCGCTCAACATCGAGAAATACACTCAGGACGAGATGAAAGACGTGGCGATTGAGGCTCACATCAAATCTGATCTTCCAATAGCCTCTGTCTATTCTCCGACCCACAAGATATCAGTCAGCCGGAAAAATGATCGCGAAGCGGTTGTGGGCTTTGAAACAGACAAAATTCGCCCTGACAAAGACTTCGTACTTTATTATTCAGTTGCCCGCAAAGATATTGCAGTTACCTCTCTTTGTCATCGGCCCGACCCATCAGAAGATGGTCTGTTCATGCTGATGCTGGCCCCGGCACTTAAAGATCAGGAAACCAGAACCCCCGCAATAGATGTTGCGCTGGCAATGGACACTTCTGGCAGCATGGCCGGAAAAAAGATCGACCAGGCAAGAAAGGCCCTGGAGTTCTGCATCAATTCACTTTCTGAAGGCAGCAATTTTCTTTTGTGCAATTTTTCTACCGAAGCCGAAGCCTACAAGGGGGGCTTGACCAGAGTAACCACCGAAACTCGCGAAGGGGCCCTGAATCATATTCGCAATCTTGAGGCAATGGGTGGAACCAATATTTCTGAAGCCCTTGAAATGTCTGTTAATGCTCTTAAAAAGAGCGATTCCAAAAACCCACGTTTCATCGTTTTTGTTACAGACGGCAAACCAACTGCAGGGCAGACAGACCCCGAAGAAATTCTTAAACTTGCAGCCAGCAAGAATACTGATGGAATAAGAATCTTTACGTTCGGGGTTGGTGATCAGTTGAATGCTGAACTTATCGACAATCTCGCCGAGCAGAACGGTGGAGTTTCTGATTACGTTTCTGAAGAAGAAGATCTGGAAATAAAGGTTTCTTCACTCTTTTCAAAGCTGACATACCCGGTTCTGACCGACATTGGTCTGCAGTTTGCCAATGTTGAAGTTGCGCAGATTTACCCAAGAAAACTCACTGACGTTTTTAAAGACAGCAACATTCTCATTCTTGGTCGTTACAGCAAGCCCGGATCAGCTCTAATAACCTTGACAGGCAGTATCAAGGGTCAGCCGGTTAAAATGGAATTCGAAGCAGAGTTTCCTGCCCGTGAGAACGAGAATGCTTTTGTAGCAAAGATCTGGGCAACCAGAAAAATTGGTTTTCTGCTCGACCAGGTTCGCAAAAATGGTGCAGATGACGAACTCAAAAACGAGATCATCAGCCTGGCCAAGCGCTATGGTATTTTGACCCCCTACACCTCTTACCTTGTTCTTGAAGATAATGACCGGTTGGGCCCGAATCTTCGCCAGACAATGGTTCCAGAGTCTATGCCTTCAGCTGATTTTGAAGAAAGCCGGGCTAAATACTCGGTTGATCGCCTGCAGGATTTGTCAGATGGTGCTCAGGCTGTAGGTGCTTCTCGCGAAATGAACTCGCTGAAAATGGCTGCGGCCCCGCACAGCGTTGCCAGACCAGCACAACAGCAATTCGCACGCGGCAACAGTTCCACAGCACTCAAAGCCCCGGAACAGAAGGAAATAGATGCAAAGACCTTCTATCTGATCGACGGTTGCTGGGTAGACAGCGAAATTAAGGCTGAAATGAAACGCGTTGTGGTAAAAGCCTGGTCGGAAGCATACTTCAAGCTTCTTCGCCAATACCCCGAACTGGCACGCTACTTCTCGGCCGGCGAAAAGGTCTCGATCAAGTTTAAAGATATAATTATCGAAGTCAGCCCTGATCATGGCGAGGAAAATAACATCGACCTCTGATATCTCGAGCTTATAGTTTTTGACACCGGCAGTTCGCACAATGCGATCTGCCGGTGTTTTTTATCGTTTGCCAATGTTTAACTGTGATTTTTAAAAGCGATTGTGTTATCATGCCTTGCAATCAGACTAATAGGAGCGCAAGGGAATGGAACATCTCTCAGAATATGGTGCAAGTTTACTTGGCGTGGCTGTGCAGCTTGGAATCTGCTATGCCCTGTCCACCAATCGCAAAAAGATTGACTGGAAGCTGGTCACCTGGGGAATCACCCTGCAGTTGGTTTTTGCCTTTTTAATTCTTAAAACTGATACCGGCAAAGCTGTTTTTGACCAGCTTAATTTTGCTGTAGTCAAGATGCTGAGCTTTACTGAAAAGGGTGCAAACTTTGTATTCGGCAATCTGGTTCAGTTCGTAGTACCGGTTACAGTCTCAGATCCTTCTGCCGCACCAGAACTGGCATCGCAGCTTTCAGGGTTGAAGCTCAATGCCGTTACCGGAGCCTTTTTTGGCTTTAACGTTCTACCGACGATCATTTTCTTCTCAGCCTTCATGGCCATTCTTTATCACCTTGGCATCATGCAGCGGCTGGTCTACTATGTTGCCATGATTATGCAGAAAACCATGAAAACCTCAGGAGCAGAATCTTTGAGCGCTGCTGCCAACATTTTCGTCGGCCAGACTGAGGCCCCGCTTGTAATCAAGCCCTACGTCGAAAAAATGACCTATTCTGAATTGAACTGCGTAATGACCGGTGGCATGGCCACCATTGCCGGCGGAGTTATGGCAGGCTACGTCAGCATGCTTAAAGATACCATCCCGGGAATTGCCGGGCATCTGGTAGCCGCTTCGGTCATGTCTGCACCTGCAGCCCTTGTTTTTGCCAAAATGCTGGTTCCGGAAACCGAAACCCCGGTAACCAGCGGCAATCTTGAACTTCGTGTAGAAAAAATTGACCAGAACGTTATCGATGCTGCAGCAAGAGGTTGTTCTGAAGGTATGAGTCTGGCGCTCAATGTTGCCGCCATGCTGATAGGCTTTATCGCCCTGATCGCCATGGGCGACCACCTCTGGGGCATGGTGGCCAACCTTTCAGGACTCAGCAAGTACAACACCCTCGACTCTCTGTTCGGCCTTATAGCTTCGCCATTTGCCTGGTTACTGGGTGTTCCGGTGCAGGATATTTCGATTGCCGGTGCTCTTCTCGGCAAAAAAACAGTTTTGAATGAATTCGTAGCTTATGCTGATCTGGCAGGTTATTTGAATGGAAAAGTTCTGGTAAACGGTGCACCTGTTGAACTGGCCATGCGAACCCGAGTCATTCTCAGCTATGCCCTTTGTGGCTTTGCCAATCTTGGCTCAATAGGCATTCAGCTGGGCGGAATCGGCGGAATTGCTCCATCAAGGCGCGGAGACCTGGCAAAACTTGGCATTAGAGCCCTGATCGCCGGCACCTTTGCCTCATTTCTTACCGCAAATATAGCTGGTATGATGATCTGAGAAACCTTTAACCGGGGCGCATCGCACCTTGTGCGATGCGCCTTTTTATTAGCATCAGACCCCGGTCTGTGCTATCATACAGCCTGAAATTTAAAGCATTCAGGAGCAGCAGATGAAAATCGGATTAGCCGGCTTGCCCATGTCAGGAAAAACAAGCATTTTTAATATGGCAACGAGAGCCAAAGCGCAGACACGCGACTATCTTGCCCAGACAGATGAAATAAACAGTGGAATTATAAAAGTTCCCGACGAGCGTATCGATCATCTTGCCACTATTTTCAAGCCTAAAAAAACAACCTTTGCCACCGTCGAATTCACAGACATCCCCGGTATCAGCAATGCTGAAAGCAAATCTGCAAGCAAAACTCTCGCAAATATCAGATCATGCGATGCCATCATGCTTGTTGTCCGCCTTTTCCCAAGCGACGAAATCCCTCACATCCATAATAAAATAGACCCGGTTGCCGATCTCGAAGAACTTTGCCTTGAATTCATCTTCAGTGACCTCGAGATGGTTACCAACAAGATTGAGCGGCTCAACAAAGAAATGAAGTCAGGCAAAAAGCCTGAGCAGATTCGCGAACTTGAATTAATGGAAACCCTTCAGAAGACGCTCGAAGACAACCGCTTCATCTCAGACATCGAGCTGACCGATGAGCAGGAACACAGTCTGCGCTGTTACCGTTTTCTCACACAGAAACCCTTGCTGCTCGTTGGCAACTGCTCTGACGACCAGTTTAAATCAAGCTCTGACCCGTTAGCTACGGCTTTCCAGGAAGCCTGCAAACAGCGGAAATGGTTGCCAATGCTTATTTCTGCAGCAACCGAAATGGAAATTTCGGCCCTTTCTCCAGAAGAAGAAGCCATTTTTCTCGAAGAATACGGAATTAAGGAATCAGGTCGCAATCGCCTGATATCAGAGGCTTATCGGCTTCTCAATTACATCAGCTTTTTAACTGTAGGTGAAGATGAAGTCAGAGCCTGGCCACTGCAGAGAGGCACAACCGCCCACAAATCCGCGGGCAAAATCCATTCCGACATCGAACGAGGCTTTATCAGAGCTGAAGTCGTTGCCTATAAAGACTTCGTCGCCAAAGGTTCCATGGCCGGGGTCAAGGCAGCAGGGCTTTCACGCCTCGAAGGAAAAGAGTATATTGTCGAGGATGGAGACATTATCAACTTCCGCTTCAACGTCTGATTCAAATGAAATGAGCTGCTGATGAGCCTGCAACGGCGACTGGCCAGGGGTATTTTTACCGTGCTGGCGGTTATTCTCATTTTCATGGGCCTGACCTCGATGTCTTACTGGGACATCGAAGGGTTTGTTACAAAGATTCTTCCGGTCAATATTACCATCGCCAGGTCATATGAGCGTCTGGCAGGCCGCTGGACGCAGCTTGGAGAAATTGTCACCGAGAGTCTCAAAACTGGCCCGACAGACTCAGACACCGACAATAGCGCCAAAACACTTGAGATAGAGCAGATTATCAGCAAAATTGAAGCTTTAATCGTCGACCCACAAAGAAGCGAGAGCATAAAGAGCATCAAATTACTCTTTGCTAATTTTAATCGCCAGCTCGCCTCGTTCGACCTTCTGACACGAAGTCGCAACCGCCTGCTACGGAAAAACGCCGACCGGCGCTCTAAGGCCGCTGAAGGTCTGCGCTCTGACGTTGTCAGTCTGCTCGATCGCTTTAAAAGCATGATGGTAGACCTGAATACCACGCTCAAAAACCCGGATTTTCAGGCTTCACTTGGCAACACTTCATCACTTATGGACAAAATTTCGCGCATCGAGAAAGATTTGATTCTTGCAGAAACTGAAGTTGCCCTCTACCTCAGCCTGAGAAAAGAAAAGGAGCCATCAAAGAAACCCGCAAAATCTTCAGCTTCACGAGTTGAAAGCCGCCTGAGAGCTATCATCTTTCTTCTTGAAAACTCCGTAAAAGAAAGTTCAACAACCCTGCACAGACGGGTTCTCACCCAGGTAGAAGGCAAGGTTAAAGGCTTTTTTGAATCCTTCATCAAGCTACGCAACATTCTAGAGGCACCCGAAAGCGACCTGCTCGAGACAGAAGACCAGATTCATAGGTTACAGGCAAGCCTGACAGAGTTAAAACAACAGGGAGTTGCCAGCGCTGCAGCAGAAGCAGAATTTTTCTGGAATCGTATCTTTCTTATTTCTGATGAACTTATGGGCCACGCCAGCCGCAACTATCGTCTGATACTGGCTTTTCTGGCAATCGTTCTGCTGGCTGGCCTTTACATGAGTATAGTCTTTCCAAGGGCGGTGGGTGGGCCCCTTAAAAAGCTCAGCAATGAAATTTCAAACTTCAGACTAGGAAACGAGGCACTGCAAGTTCCGGCCTCAGATATAGAAGAGATTGACACCCTTGGAAAAACCTTCCAGCTGATGGCCGAAAGACTCAACCTGCAGGCCGAGGTAAACCGTAATTATCTTGAATCAATTCACAGCCTTACTCAGGTTTACCGCGAACTTCATGAAACCGAGACCAGGGTAGATTCTCCGACTGAACGCCTTGAAAAGGCGGTTGGGCTTGTTCTGCAGCAACTGATTGCCCAATGCCCCAAGATCGACCTGGTAAAAACGATGGTGGTTCAGACTGATCCTGATACAAACAAACAATATTTTACCAGACTTGGCGACCCTGAATTCAGCGACAATTTTAAGCAGAGTAATGAATTCATGGCGTATTGCAGCTCGGTTGGTTATAACCACGAAGATCCGCTCCAGTCGACCGAAGAAAGGATACCCCTTGAGCTCGGGCTTACCGGCTGGTATTTCGACAACAGTTCGGGCATAAAGACGGGGGTCGATGATGCCAGTTTCTTTCAACCCGTATATTCGCCACCTCCTATAAGTCAAAACCCCATTCTGGCCAGCAGAGATTTCGAAAAAGGTTTGTGCGGAAGCCTGGTAACAGAGTTCCTAAACGTGCCCGGGAAAAACGAAGATGAAAAGCAGAATGTCCGGGGTCTGCTGTTCGTTTATTTCCTTGACCCGGCAATCAAACTTTCGTGGCAGGAAATCTTCTTTATTCAGATTATTGCCAGCCAGATTGCTTCAATTATAGAAACAGACTCACTGTTGCAGGAATACGACCAGAAAAAGCTGATTGATGACCAGCTGAATATGGCCCGCGAAATCCAGGAAAACCTGCTTCCCCAGACCATACCCGTCATCTCTGGGATGAAAATCAACCACATCAACAAACCAGCTGCTGAAGTTGGTGGAGACTATTTTGATTTTTTTGACCTTGGCAAAAACCGTCTCGGAGTGGTCATTGCCGATGCTTCTGGTAAAAATGTGCCGGCGGCAATCATTATGACGGTTTTCAAAACAACTCTCTCCACCATGGAGTTAGAAAATTTATCAGCGGGTGAAGTTCTTACCAGGGCAAACAGGATCATTGCCAAAAATATTACCAACGATCGTTTTATTACGGCAATGTACGTTATAATAGATTCGGTCACCGGAAGTGTTGAACTTGCAAGTGCCGGGCACAACCCGGCTTTTGTCTCCAGCGGCCGGGGACACGATCTCGTTTTGCGTGAAAAGACGGTCAAATGTCTCCCGCTCGGGATTCTAGAAGACTACGAGTATCAGACAATCACATTCAGCCTCTCTGCTGGCGACCTGCTTCTTCTCTACACTGACGGGGTTACTGAAGCTCGTGATACAGATGAAAACGAGTTTGGCGAAAGTCGCCTTAAAAGGTTTCTTGCCCGACCTAGAGGCAAAAACCCTGCTGATGACCTGTTAAAAGAAATACAGGAGTTTTCGCGACTGGCGGTACAGCATGACGACATTACCGCAGTTACGGTTGAGTATAACGGGAGCGCCGGATGAACAGTCAAATAGAAACACAAGCCCGCACCTACTGGGATAAAACCTGGAACCGTTTTTTAAAATATCACGGTATGATCGCCCCTTCGGCGAAGCTTGTTCAGCATCTGTTTGGCTACGTGCCCAGACACGGGCTGATCCTGGATCTAGGTTGTGGTGAAGGCCGAAACAGTCTTTATCTGAGCCAGGTCGGTTTTAACATCATCGGTCTTGATCTTTCTTTCAAGGCCGCCAGAGTAATGAAAAACAATTTTTTCGAAGAAGAATTAAAAGGCCTGGTCTTAACAGGTGACGCAAGAGCTCTGCCCGTTGCCTCTGAAAGCATCGATGGTATTCTCGCTCACCATCTTTTTGATCATCTTGACCAGGAAAGTTTTAAACAGGCAATCGATGAGGCTTTCAGAGTTTTGAAACCAGAAGGGGTAATGCTTCTGACCATGGACAGCTTTTCTGAGTTTGCTGGCGATAATAATGCTATTATCACTGATGATGGCTCGATAATTTTTGTCAAAGGTACACACAAAGGTATGCGGGTTCGCCCCTATCGTGAAGACGAGCTGGCAGCCCTTGAAGAAAACGGCTGGCAGGCTGTAAAAAATGAAATTACGCCAAAGCGCAGCAAGATCATGCTGTTGCGCAAAGTGCGTGCAGTGAGCTGACCCCCCGCCAGCGAAGCCTGGAAACATCTTTTATCAACCAGGTTAAATGATGTCAGCTTAGCCAGATATATGGGCCATTATTGCTATTTTGGGCATCAGAGCTTTTCTACCTGAAACCAATGGCCAAAAATGAATGGCACATATATGGCAGATAAGCCCGCGCTAAAGCTTTCTTAAATCTCAGGTCAGTCCTGTTCGCGGGCAGATCTGGCCGGAGCGGCAGTAACCTGATTTCGACCATGCTCTTTTGACCAGTAAAGCGATACGTCTGCGGCTTTGATCAAAGAATCCATGTCATCGGCACAGTCAGGAAACACCGAAACCCCAAAACTGGCGCTTATTTTTAAAACAACGCCGCTGACTTCAAGATAGTCATTTTCAATGGAGCGCCTGATGCGTTCAGCAACGGCTACTGCACCTGTCATCTCGGTTTCAGGAAGAACCAGAGCAAACTCTTCACCACCATATCTTACTGGCAGATCGTGAGTGCGCACGGCCCGGCGCAGAATCGAGGCGACATGCTTCAAAACTTCATCGCCGGTTTGATGACCATAATTGTCGTTTAAGAGTTTAAAATGGTCTATATCGACCATTATAAGGGCAAGGTTGCGCTTAAACCTGGCAGCACGCTTTATTTCATCGAGCAAACGTTGTTTAAAATAACGATGCAGATAGAGTTTGGTCATGCCATCTGTGATGGCCTGCTCATAAAGCTGGGCATTCTTAACGGCAGCACCAAGCTGAACGGCAAAAACTTTGATAAGTCTGATGTCGCGTGAGGTAAAACCGTTGGCACCAGCCGTGGCGCAAAGATGCAGGAGCCCAAGAAATTCGCCCTGATTCAAAATCGGCACCACGACGAAAGCTTCACCAAATACCTTCTCGTCAAGTCTCTTCAGTTCAAGTGGAAGACTCTTGCCTTTTTCATATTCGAATGATTCTTTCTTTTCCTGGGCGATCTGCAGAATATCTGAGTCATCGAGGGCGAGGTTTTCGGGAAGTTTGCTTGCATCACCGAGGTGACTCATAAGATTGAACTGACGATGTTCTTCGTCAAACAGCCAGGTTGTACCGCGTTCGATGTCGGTAATTTCTGAAATTGCGCTCATGGCCATGTCAAGCAATGCCTGCAGCTGCAGTTCTGAGGAAATCATCTGGGATGCCTGATAAAGGATGCTGACTTCCTGGATCTTTTCATCAAGGCGAACGTTCGCTTCTCTCAGCTCAGAAAGCAGCAGAAAATTATTGATCGCAACCGAAATATTGCGCGACAGAGTTTTTAAAAAACTGACCTCTTTGTCAGAAAGGGGAACTTCTTTGAGCTTATGGCCAACCACAAGGCAGCCAATAAGCTTTTCGCGAACTTTAAGAATCGAAATACAATCGAGTTTATCTTCGGAAAAAGCCTCGAGAACACCCCTCAGATACTTGAATTCAGAAGCACGATAGGTTATTTCGTCAGAATCGGCCTCAAGACCGGCCACTTCATCTTGTGGGATATCATAGTCAAAGGTCTTATGAACAAGTTTCCAGGAACAACGCATGGAAACCTTTTTGTTATAGTTATCGAATAGAAATATACCACCCTTACGTACCCCAAGGGTGCCGAGCAACAGGTGCAACAAAGACTTCAGCTGGGCATCAAAACTGCTGACCCGGCAGAGTTCGTCTCCGATGTCACTAAGAGCTTCGAGAACATACTCATAGCGCAGCACCTGCTGCTGCATTTTCTGTTCTGCTGAAGGTGTCTGTTCTGATTCAGACATGCAAGATTAACCTTTATACTTGGCTACGGCCTCTTCCTCTTTGTCAAAGGGTTCTGCAAATTGCAGCAAGCCCATCATTTCGAATGTCTTGCGGTTGGTAGGGGTCAGGTTGGTAAAAGCCAGAGCCCCGCCAGACTCTTCAATAGCTTCAATAACACCGATTAAAATTGATATGCCAATACTGTTGATGAGAGGAGACTGCTCAAGATTGATGACAATTTTGTTTATTGATTTTTCGAGATTTTCAGAGCAGATCTCATCAACCTGTTCAGCACCAAGATCGTTGAGATAACCCTTGGTTCTGATTACCAGCACCGGCCCATCAACCTGATGCGTAAGGGAAAATTCTTCTGACATAATCGTTTATTAGGCTCCTCGGAGACTTGAGCTCTCTCTCCTGAGCATCTATGCCCTGAGAAAGATACATTACCTGAACTACACTAACACAAATGTTTGCGATAAACAACAAGCAAAATAATTGATAATTCAAACCAGACCCTTGCTTTTTCTTAAACCCTGAATATATTGCTCTGCTCATGTGGAACTACAATCGTCAGATTCTAATCAGGTATCTCAGCTTTATTGTCGCCCTGGCGGCCATTGCGGCATTTTTCAATTTTGCCGGAGACACACAGCCTGACCTTTCGTCGAAGACAGGGATCAAAAATTTTCTTACCAGTCTGGCCATATCGGCTGAATTTTTGCCAATGTGGGCATACCCGGCATTTTTTCTTGGTGCCTTCATTTTTATGGCAGCAGGTGTACCCTCTATTATAATTTTTGCCATTCTTCTTGTTCTTAAGGGCTTTGTCTGGGCATTCCTTCTTACCTGGGCATCTCAAATACTGGTATCTTTTTTTGCCCTGGCGTGGTCACGCAGAAAATTCGACCATAGCAGACAGCACCCTGTCTATAACCAGCTAAGAGGTTTAAGTGATGATTCCTGGTCATTTGCATTCTGGAGTCGGGTCTACTACGCATTTCCACTTAGAACGATAGATTCTTACACTCCGGCACTACAGTCTGACGGCAATATTTTCACTGCTGTTGCATCTGCCGTTGCCATAAGAATGCTTTTGCCCTCTCTATGGCTTGATTCGGTAATTACCCTGGCAACCTCTTTAGGCAACGACCCGGCACAGGATCTTACAATGATGCTTCTCTGGAGTTCAGCCATAGTTGTTTACACTCTTATACCAAGAGTTCACGAACTTTTTATCTGCCCGGCAAAAATCAAAAAGGCTCTCTACAGTATTGAGGAACCGGCAAAAACAGCCACAGCTGCGACAACGGGTCAGGGCTCAGAAAATGGCCTCAAGGGCCCGCAGGTCAAGATTCCGCCCCCCAAAGCTACCTCATCGGGAGTTGGCACCAAGCCTCAGTTACTAAAGTAGTTGACTATACCCTCAGATTTGTTTAAACC
>JAQUZA010000029.1 GCA_028691595.1 Candidatus Rifleibacteriota bacterium | reverse complement strand
CAACGCGAAGAGTTTGAATCACCCATCAGTATTATAATTACCAAGATGATTGCCAGGCTGAAAGAGGGTTTTACCTTTTCTGCCTGTCTGGGCATGTTTCCAGGGGTGTTCACCGAGGTGTATGTGGCCATGGCAAAAGCTTCAGAATCACAGGGCAATCTTGACCGGGGCATGGTTGAAATTGCCGACAGTCTCGCTGACGGCACTATTGCAGCCGGTTCTGGTGGCTGTGAAATAATTGAAACAG
Source organism: Candidatus Rifleibacteriota bacterium (assembly GCA_028691595.1). Lineage (GTDB taxonomy): Bacteria > Muiribacteriota > Ozemobacteria > Ozemobacterales > Ozemobacteraceae > Rifleibacterium. The sequence continues at coordinate 14,537 of JAQUZA010000029.1, read as the reverse complement.
CTGGTCAGCCTGAAGATAGTAATCTTCACGTTATTAAGCTTGTCAATCAGATAATTCGCGATGCAGTACTGGAAAAGATGCAACGCGTCGTCTTCAAGCCCGAGCGTGACCATGTCAAACTCAGTGTTGCAAGACGTAATACCCTTGAGCTGCAGGAAACCCTTGATAAATCAACCTATGATCGGGTCGTTGCACGTTTCAAGCTGATGTCAGCTCTTGATATCAGCGAAAACCAGCTGCCGCAGGATGGTCGTATTCTGATTAAAGTTGATGATGAAATGGTAGATGTGCGCGTTCAGCTCGTTCCTACTGTTCTGGGTGAACAGGTTCTCCTGTTTTTCAGCCGACCCGATGAGGTTCCCCCACCCGTATCGGCTGTTTTTCCCGATGAAGCCCAAAGGCGCAAGATTACCGAGCTGGTGCAGAATCTGCAAAGTGGCGTGATCGTTTTTTCCGGCCCCCACGGTTCTGGCAAGACAACCACCCTCGAAACTGCAACATCGCTGCTTAATGACGGCAGCCGCATAATCTTCGAAGTTGGGCGCATCCATCGATCATTTGAAGGCATCAGCTGTATTCATGTAAAGCCTCACATAGGCCTGACGATGGCTGCTGCCATCAGAACTGCTGTCAGGGCCGAACCGCATGTTCTGGTCGTCGAAGATCTTAGTGACGAAGAAACAGCACTCGAATGTTTTAAAGCGGCGGGCGATGGAATTCTGGTGTTGACCCAGATGCACGCCCGCAATTCATCTGAGGTTTTCAGGCAGCTGTTAAATCTGAATGTGCCGCCCTTTCAGCTGTATGGCGGTATTGGTGCCGTCGTTTTTCAGATACTGGTGCGAAATATCTGTCCGGATTGCCGGCGCGAAATCAATTTTTCTGCCCCCGAATTGCAGAGACTTAACCTGCCAGAGTTAAAACCCGGCCGCTTCAGCGAAAGCAGGGGCTGCGACAAATGCCGCAATTCAGGTTACCGCGGCATGCACCCGTTCTACGAGATAACGGTGCCCACCAAAAACCTTAAAGAGGCTATCATCAAGGGCGACGGCAATCAGATTACCCTGGCCATGGAGGCTTTGCATGGCACCAGCTTAGAAGCAAAAATCCGTGCTCATGTTGAAGCCGGCCACACCAGCCCTGCAGAAGCCGCCAGACTTAATACCATTCTCTTCGGCCAGGGAAGCTGATCAGGTCTGTTTAAGATCAGCCTTGACTCACCCATTAGCTGATGTTAGCTTTGAGACTGCAGAATTAAACGATTGAGCACGGGCTTCAAGCTCCGGGCTAAGAATAAACAGCGGGTCAAATGGAAGAGTTACCGAAAAAGGCTTTAGCAGGCAATCGACAGATACTTGCTGCCATTTTTCTGCCGCTGCTGCTGACAATTCTGCCTCTATGGTTTCTCAACAGAGAGGCCAGCCGCGAAAAACAAAGAGCTATCGTTGAAGCTGACGAAGTCTGGTTTGAGCAGACAGATATCGCCGCCAGAAGAATGAGCGAAGCCAGCAGCCTGGGTTTCTGGCTAAGCCGCAAATTTGAGCATTTTCGCAAAAGCCTTGAGAAAGATTTTAAGGCCGGTGCTGCCTCCCGCTCTCTGGAAGCAGAAGCCCTTGAAAAGCTGGGCTGGAAACTCTGGGGTTGTACGACTGCAGAATTGACCGGCAACAATAATGGCCGGGCCAAAGCCATTGCCCTGCCCGGTTTTGTTACCGCAGGCCGGGCGCTGATGACCCAGACCCTCTCAGAAATCCTCAATGCTCAGACTTTTTCTGGCGAAAAACTCGGCCAGGAACCAATGAGCAGTCGGCTGCGCGCCCAGTTCGGCATCGCCGTTTCCGGCATTCACTTTCAGCCCCGCATGCGTGGCCGACCTTTTGCCGTAATAATGGACGACCGGGCGGGATACGCCGTCTGGGACCTTCTGCAGAAGGACGAAAAAAGTATCGGCATCGTTCTGGGCTTTCTGCCTGTCACAGAATCAGATATGCGCTCCGGCCCGGCAAAAACACTTGCGGCCTGGAATTCACCCCATCTTGAACCGGTATATTTTCATCTGCCCAATGGCAATGTCTTTCCTGAGCCATTATATCGAGAGTCGTTTGCGCCTGATTCCGAAGCCAGAGATCTGCTGGCGCGAATTCAAAGCACCATTGGCATCGAGAAGGGCCCGCAACCCGATGGTGACCTGCTGGGGGTCACCAGTTTACCCATCAACCTTCTCGACCGGCCTCTGCGCTCAGGTAACTGGCGATGCCGATTGATAGCCCTTGACCCGGTCTGCGGTTATCTGGGAATGCTTTGCCAGCGTGTAAGTGTTCAACCCGCTCTGCCCATGGCGCGTTTGCAGTTTATTGCCGGCTGGGCATCGTTTGCCGTCTGGCTTGTGATTGCGATGATAATTTTGTGTGGCCGGAAAATTCCCACTCCCGGAGTCAGGTTCGGTCTGACACTCTGGCTGGCAGGAGTAGTGGCGGTGCCGCTGTTACTCGGATTCAACGCCGCCGGCAATATGCTTCTCGACCGCGAAAAAACATTGATCGATGGCTTAAAGCGAAATATTAAAGAGTCTCTGGCCTCGATAGACCGCGAAAGCGTTCGCCTTCTCGATACCCAGGAAAGCGCCTGCCGGGAAATTCTCGGCCGTTCTGATCTTACGGCGGGCTTGCGACGCTGTCAGCTTGAACAGCAGCCACCTGATTCAATATTCAAAGATATCTATAGAGAAACGCGAGCTCATGGCATCGACCTTCGGGCTGTTCTTCTGTTCGGTTTTAATGGCTATTTTCGTTATCAGGTGTTCGACGGGTGGAGCCGAAAAGCCGACCAGATGATGGTCGGAATGCTTGAGAGTATGTGGAAACATAAGATTGCTTCAGAAACTCCCCCCATTCCCCTCACCGGGTTTCCTCCTGCTGCAAATGCTGCTGGCGGCGGTTCTGTTTTTACTTCTGGTTTGTCAGCAAACTCAACTCTCGGCATGACCTTTGACCGGGTCGAAGAGAAGCTCATGGGGCTGGTTCCGTTCAGTTTGTTTCACACAAGACTCAAGCTTGATAACAAAACCTGGTTCATTGCCTGTCTTGCCTGGACACAGCGACTGGCTTATTCAGATTATCTCGCCAGGCGTATAGCCCGCGAAGCCTCACGCCCGGGTGCTCCTGAAATGGTTGCTGTCAAACATGACCCTGAAGCGCCCGCTACTATTCCTGTTACTGCCCGGGCTGATCTGGTCGATTTTGCCAACGAGGCCCGTAGCGGCAGACTCCAGAAAAAAGCTTTTATTGGCCGTGATCAGTATCTATACGTCGGATTTCCCTGCATACGCATGCCAGGCTATATTCTGGCGGCCCGCATGCCTCTGGCCGGGGTCGAAAGTGAGATTGCCGATGAACGCCGAACTTTGCATCTGCTGATTGGTGCCGGGCTGACACTGGTGTTGCTCATTGCCTGGTTGCTTTCAAACTGGCTGGCTGTGCCTATTGTGCGCATCAGCCGGGGGTTATCGCGAATTGCCTCAGGAGATCTGAACGTTATTGTTGGCGAAGACCGTGAGGATGAACTGGGGCAGGCCGGCGCTTCTCTAGATGCAATGACCGGGGCCTTGCGTGAGCGCCGCCAGCTTAGCCGGTTCGTTCCACCCCAGGTTCTCGAAATTGCTGCAGCTGGCGACCCAGATCTTGCCGTCAGCGGTAGAAAACAGTTTGTGACCATACTTTCTCTCGATATCCGTAATTTTACCAGTCTGAGTGAGCACTATTCACCTGAACGGATTTTCAAGATGCTCAATTGCCATCTTGAAGCCATGACAGAGGTCATTCAACAGGAAGGCGGCATAATCGACCGTTTTATCGGTGATGCCATCGTGGCTGTTTTTCCACCCGGGCTGGAAACCGCCGCCACCCATGAAGCCAGAGCTGTCAGAGCTGCTCAACAGATGATGCTGACTCATGCCGCGCTGATTGCCGAACGCAGTGCAGCCGGAGAGTTCGTTTATGCCATTGGCATCGGCATCGAAAACGGGGAAGTCATAACCGGTGTTCTTGGTGACCCCGAAGTTCAGCTTGATTTCAGTGTTCTTGGTGAAGCGGTATCACGGGCTAATGACCTCGAGGCTCTATCAAAAAAAGGCCGGGCCGCGAGAATAATTGTATCTGATTCAGTTCGCTGTCGGGCCGGCAAAGAATTTTCCTGGCTTTCTCTATCTGGTCAGCCGGGTGTTTTTGAACTTGATATTCCAGGTTTTATTTTTCCTGGTAACCCTGCAACTGAAGAGCCTGCACCTGATGCTGCGGCAGGTGACACCTGCGGAAATACCATTGACACCCGGACAGCGCCAGCATCAGGCAATGAGGCAAAGCTGGCACAGGCAGAGGCTTTTTCCCCTGATCAAAAAGCTTTGCAGGCTTCAGATACAAAGAACAAAGTCTTTTTAAAGGCGGGGGCAGCGTATCGCGTCGGGCCGTCACTCAGCCTGGTGCTGGCTGGCCTTTTTATCTGGTTGCTGCCCTTTGTTATGGTCAGGCAGAGCTGGAACGACCTTGCAAGATCGCGGCATGAAGCCAGACAGACTAAAACGCTCCTTCAGCTGCAGGATGACCTGCATTTTGTTCAGCAGAATCTTGACCCGGCGATGATCGCGAGCCTTGAACTGCGCCACCGCATGCAAACAGCTGCAATCAGAACCTTACGGCGGGTTATTTCTGCATCGTCGACAGTAGGCCTCACAGAACGTGAGCGCCTTTTCAGAAGCCTGCTTCCTGAAGAAATCAGGGCTGCGCTTGAGTCTGTGAAACTTCTGTTTCCAGGACTTTTCTGGCTGCATGATGTTTCGCAGCCACCTCCCGGTTTTGCTTTTGATGACTCTATAACTGATGCCTCTCTTGCGGGCATTGCCTCGCTGGCAGCCGACCCTGAGCTTTTGCGGCAATCGGTTTTTTATGAGCCGGGGCAGTCTCAGGTTGTTGAGCGTGGCGGGCCTGTGCCTTCAGTTGTAAGCGATGAAGACTGCTGGCTCGCCGGCGCTTCCTGGCGCTATCAGTTTATTAAACGCGTTACCGGGCTTGCTTCCTGCAGCCCTTCTATTGAAGCCTGGGCTGCCAGAAGACAATTGCTGCCCGATATTATCAACCTTGAGCAGACCATCGGAAATTTTGGCCGACAACTCTTTCTTACAACCTTCGCCGGCCAGCTAAGGCATGTTTATATTCACCCTTTCTTCAAGAATGATCTGCGGCGCACTGATGAGAGTCTTGATCGATCTGTCAGTAATGGTCTGCGTCACTATCAGGGTGCCAGCCAGTTCAGAACCGCCGGCAGCATCAGGCAGAATCTTCTAGGTATGCTCTGGCTGGCAATAGACCCTGAAGAGCTGACTCTTGAACGCACTATTCCACTTCTGGCAGCCGAAATGCGCCGGCGGGGGGCTGAATTATCTGTGGATGCTAACCCTGGCCCTGCCAGGCCATTTGTATCTCTTCCGCCGTCAAATGGTCAGCTGCGTCTCGCCGGAACCGCCTATTCAGGCAATACCCCGCTCTTTATCACTTTGAGCCGTGACCTGCGGGGGTTGCCCGGTGGCGAAAGAAGCGGCTATTCAGAAATTTCTGCCTGGTTTGTTGCTCTAATCTGGATTTTAATGGGAATCGCGATCGGGGGGCGGTGGTTGATGACAGGCACCTTGCCGGCTCCTGCCCTTCGACTTCGCCTGAGAATCGCGTTCTTTGTCGTTTCTATGCCCTTTCTTCTCTGTTCATGGCTTATTCTTGAACGAGCTGCTGAAGAAGCTCAAATTAGAACTACGTTTGATGCCAGAGATCGATTATTAAGAGACCTGAGTCTGGCTGATTCCGGGCGCAAGGTTTTTGATGGCACTCTGATCGCTTTGACTGACGCAATTCTGGTTAGATCTGGGCTTCCCGAAGACCTCGCAAGAGACGTTCCGACAGTTTTTTCTTCCAGAAAGAGTCTGCTTGCAGACTTTTATGCCTGTTTTATAAAAAATGGCTTTCGTCTGGTCAGCCTCGATCTGCTTGATCTGGTTTCTACAGAGCGTTACCCCTTTGTCAGCGAATCGGCACCCGAGACAACAGCCAGTAAGTTTAACGATACGTTTACCAGAAAAATCATTAAATATCTGTTCAGACAGACTTTTGGGCGCATGTTAAAAGATATTTCACCTCGTAAAAAGAGCGAAATGAAGAGCTTCGCATCGACAGAAACGGTTATCGGAGTCGAATTTGAGGATTTTTCGCAAGGCATGGCGATGATGGTTGGCGCAGAGCGCATGTCGTATCTGACTCTGGCAGAAAAGTCGATTGGAATCTGGGCTTTCACTTCAGAAGCAAAAGAATACCGGTTGCGTCAGGTGATCTGGCACAAATCTCTGCCGGTCGGCGCTCTTCAGGTTCAATGGGATAACCTGCAATCAGAACCCAGGCAGTTTGCGTCGCTGTTTAACCGTTACCCCGATCTCAACCCTGATGCCCCGCTGATTTTTCCCTGCCAGAAAAGCAGCCTTATGTGGGCTAACATTCCACCCATGAGCAAAGTATTTGCTGCCGGTGAATCTGAGCTCACTATCTACCCCCTTTACTGGAAATCTCCCGACTGGTTTGAGCTGGCATCCCTGGCCGCCCACCGAAAAGAGCCCGTTATCGCCGAAAAGGGAACCGGTGTGAATACGGTGTTGCTGGCGGCTTTTCCGGGTCGAGATTTCAGTGACTGGGTCTTTGTCGGAGAAGCTCATCTTGGTCGCGCCTGGAAATCTCTGGCTGAAGAACTTGATACCCGGCGACTGGTTTTGCTTTTTACGCTGCTGATGGTTCTTCTTTTAACTCACCGGGTTGCCAGTCGTTTTCTTGAGCCGGTTGCAAAGCTTGTCGATGCTGCTAACCGTATTCGCCATGGTGATTACGGAGTCAGTCTTGACTTTGAGCGCACCGATGAATTTGCAGTGCTGGCCGGGGCTTTTAACCGTATGGCTGTTTCTGCAAAAGAAGGCCGCTTGCTTGGTCGATTTGTACCGGCCACAGCCAGGGCTCTGGCTGCCGATGACCAATTGTCGCGCGCTGCCAGAGCCGGTGAGTCACGGCAGGTCATTGTCCTGTTTGCCGGGCTGGCAGGCTTTAAAAAGCTGCTGGCCACAAATCAACCCGCCCCGCTGATCATCTGGCTGAACCGCCATTTAGAGACGATGTCGCGAATAATTCGTGCCCATGGCGGCGAAACGAATAAGTTTATCGGTGATAAAATTCTGGCGGTATTTACGCCTGCCCCGGGGCAACACCTCGAGAGTGTCATGCCCGCAGCGATCGAGACTGCCAGAAAGATGCGGCGGGCGTTTCCAGAATTGCAGACCGCTGTTGCCGATACCGGGCCTGGGCCTGAGCCGCAGCTCGGCATCGGCATGGTGGCCGGCCAGGTTCTGGCCGGAATTCTGGGCACCGAGTCGGTTCGACTCGAATTCACCGTCATCGGCGATACCGTGAATCTCGCATCGCGTCTTTCTGATCTTGCTGCCAGCCAGGATGGTGGCGGCATTCTGGTAGAACGCGATCTGGTCGGGGCAATCGTAGCCGACACGAATCAACCAGCCCGCTTCAAAAAAATTGCAACCTCTTCGGTTAAGGGCAAAAGCCGCGCCATCGAGATTTTCAGCCTTCTTGAATAGGTGCCACTCTCTGCCGGGCTGGTGGTTTTTTATGTTATAATTGAAGATCTTCTGAGAAAAGGTACCCGAAATTATGAAAGTTAACCTGCGTTCGGTGCCGGGAATCTTTTGTCTGCTGCTTTTGCTGGCGGCAGTGCTTATTCCGGGCCTCGTCAGGGCCGATAAGATCGTGCGCCCCGAGTTGTACCCCGCTGCAACTGACTCATGGGCACCAGGCATGCTAGATATCAGGTTCTTTAACGTCGGAAAAGGTGATGCAATGTTAATGCATCTGCCCGATGGTCGTTTTGCCATGATCGACACCGGTTATGCCGAAACAGCACCCGCACTGATTAAAAAGCTCAAAGCTCTCGGCGTTAAAGAAATCAGTCTGCTGGTGATTACTCACCATCATAAAGATCATGTTGGCGGTTACCCGTTTTTACTCGAAGCGTTTCCGGTCAACAGGGTTGTTCAATCTTATGACCCGCGCGACAAAGAAAAATGCCTCGTTGAGGCAGGCACAAGGCTTATAAAAGCAGGCGGGGTAACCCTTACCGTTCTTGGGCCAACCCGTTCTCACAAAGACGAAAATGATGCCTCGCTTGTTTGTCACCTGCAATTTGGCCGAACTTCAGTGTTGTTTGCCGCTGATGCAGTTGAAGAATCAATCAGCGATCTTCTGAAAGATAAAAAAAAGCTGCGGGCCGATGTGCTTAAAGTTCCACACCATGGCAGGTTTAAGGGCTTTTCGCCCCGTGATTTCTTTGCTGCGGTTAAGGCAGAATACGCTATCATTACCAGTGACGAAAAAGCCGGCGACCCGCCCGAAGGTTCGGTCGTCAGAATTCTCAAAGAATCAGGCACCAGAGTTTTGCTGACCGATGAACTCGGTGATATTCAGTTCCTCTCAGACGGTGAAACAATTCATTACCTACCCGGAGAAAAAAAGTGAAAAGAAACGTGATTGACAAGTTGTTCAGGGGAAGCGCGTTCGCCGCATTGCTCGGCTCTGCAGCATTGCTGACTCCGGCAATTGTTTCCAGCCCGGCGCATGCCGCCCAGGATGCCGTGTATCAATATCAGATGCTCAGTTTCTCAGCTGCCAATGTGGCTGCTTTTCAGACTCTCATCAAGACTGAACAGCGCGAAGTGATCAGCGAACTCGAAAAGAAATACGCCGAAAAACCCGATAAAATCAAAAAAAATGCCGCCTATGTCGGTTATTCTCACATTCTTTCGGGTATCGAAGACCTGCAGACTCGCATGAACAAGGCTGCTTCGTCAGAAGCAGAGCTTGCCCACAGATTTGTTCGCCTGCAGAGGCTTCACTATACCCTGCTTGCCGATCGCAGTCAGGGTGCCATCGAGCCACGTCTCAAGCGCAGCCTCAAAATGCTCAAAAATATTGTCGGCAAATCGCTGGTTCTCAATGTGCCAGACGTAAGAGACCCGCAGGCACCGGTTGGTGCCAGGGCCGCCGAACTTGAATCTGCAAGGCTTTTCAGGGCCGGCGACGATAAACCTGTTTCAACCGTTGAACTTTCGCGCATGTCTGCCCTCGAAATTTCACGCCTGCAGCCAGCCGCCGATCACCCGGCCCTGAGCGGCAAAGAACCCGGCAACAATTATGCCGCCTTTCTCGACGAGCTGACAAAGCTGATCAAAGCGTGTGACCCGAAGCTTGCCCGCTTCAATTTTCAGTATGCCCGTCGGGTTGTTTTTTATGACGAGCTCAAAGAAGATGCCACTTCGCCTAAAATCAGAGTTAAAGACCGTTTTGGCATAAACTGGGGTTTGAAATGGGGCGATGAAGTTCACACCGATGTTGCCATGACCCGCTTATCAATAGATCTGGGCGCTTCATATTCCGACCCGAAGTTTTATTCGGGCCCCGGCGAAACCATTCTGGTGCTCGACCCCCCCGGCAAAAAGAAAGCCGGCGCTGTGAACTCATTTGCTCAGCTCGCAACCAACCTGTTGAATTCAAAATTCGAATTTCATGCCGGGCGCTACCTGCTGCCGGTAAAAAATCTGCTTAAAGACGCAAATGGTCAGATTCTCGGTCATGGCCTGGTTGATGAAGCCATGCTCGAACGTGAATCCATCGATAAAAAGTATCTGGGTGCTCCCTACGTGCTTTTTAAAGAATGTCAGCTGTCATTTTTCAACCCGGCGGTTAAACGCTTTGGCGGCGCGGCTCTTAGCAATGTCGGCGCAGTCCAGGACCGCGTAACCCGTTCTTCGATTATTTTTAACACCCTGATCAAGAATAAGGATATGAAAGACGACAATTCGCGCGTTGCCCTGCTGTTCAACGATAAGACCGGTGAATTTGAACCGCACTGTCGAATTTCAGAGCGATCTTGGCTGCTCTCTGGGCCACATGAAACCCTCCGGAGAAATAAACTCATACGAAAGTTCATTTGTTAAAAACCTGATTAACGGTATCGGTTTTTCAATGAAGCCTCTCTATGTGCCCGCATCATGGAAAGCCTGCTCATGGTCTGATGCCCGCTGGATGGCTCTTCGCATCGGCAGACTGACCCGTGCTGATTTTGAGCGCTGTTTTGCCGACAGCGGCTGGCCGGTTTTCGTGCAGCGCATTGCCGTAGAAAAGCTTATTTCTCGCCGCAATGAGCTGGTGGTGCCGTTCAGACTTGAACTCGACGGTATTAAACCTTTGCCATGCAACCCGACCATCACCATTACCGTTAACCACAACGGCCGCGATTATCAGCCGGTGGTAAATGGCGTGATCGACGGCAACTGCCCGCTGGTAAAAGAACTCGAAGCCGGCATTCATGCCGAAGGTCTCGCCAGCGTTACCAGCCGCAAAAACGATTAATAATAAATCATCAGATGCGGCAGGGTCATATTCTGGCCCTGCCGCTTTTTTTACTGGTATTTCTGACAGGCGAACCGTTTGATGAACTCTTCTATGGCAGCGAAATGTGAACCCTGCCAATATACCTGCTGGCAGCTCCGGCACTGAAAAAAGTCGGTAAAATACAGTCTGGTTTTGAGTTCGAGCAGCTGCAGAACCGCCGCTTTTTCTGCCCGTTCAAGAATGCCGTTACATCTGGCGCACCTGGTAAACGGGTGCAGCTGAGCGCTCAGATCGTTTCTTAGAAGCACTTTTTCAGGGTTTCTATCCATCAATAATCTCCCAGTGCCCCAGGGGTCTCCAAATTCAAAACCACTTGCAAAAGTGTATGTTTTAAACTACAATTGTATTAGATAATGTATAAAATTGATCACTACCTGTTAGAAAACGGCACTGATCCATTCGAGAAATGGTTGAAAGAGCTGAAGGACATTAAAGCCAGGGCAAAAATCAATGTGAAAATTGACCGGCTTTCAATGGGTAATTTCAGCAGTTCTAAACCATTGGGCGAGGGTGTCTCTGAGTTGAAAGTAGACTATGGTCCTGGCTATAGAGTCTATTACGGCCAGTCCGGCAAGTTTGTGATTTTACTTCTTTGCGGCGGCGATAAAGACACACAGCAAAAGGATATTGAAACCGCAAAAGAATATTGGATTCAGTTTAAAAGGAGGTCTGCGTTATGACTGGCAAATTAACAAAAGATCATCAGAAAAGTTTGCTTGAAACCTTGAAAGATCCAAGGGAAGCCGCAGCCTACCTGAATGCGGCTTTGGAAGAGGACGACAACGAATTGTTTCTTCTGGCTCTTAAAAACGTTGTTAAAGCTTCTGGAGTCACCAATATCGCCAGAAAAACACATCTGAACCGCGAAAACCTCTATAAAATGCTTTCTGAAAAAGGCAATCCCGAACTTACCAGCCTGTGGTCAATATTAAGCTCAATTGGCCTGAAAATTTCTATAGACACTGTATCCTAGGTGAATCAACATGAAAGACAAAGACTTTAACAGGCTCGTTGAGGGCATAAAGCAGTTTGTTAAAATCAAACGCGGCGAAATGAAGCCTTCCAGAGTCTTTGAGCTCTTCATTAAATCTGATTGAAACCTTGATCAGATTGAATCATTATAATACTTCTGCTGCAAAAAAAATGCTCAGATCGTCTCTTAGAAACACTTTTTCAGGGTTTCTATCCATCAATAATCTCCCAGTGACCGCCCTTGGCCGGCCCAACACGTCGAATACGGTTTTGGGCTTTCAATGCCGCCAGTTGTTTTTCGACCGCCCGGCCAGTAATGCCTAGGCGTTCGGCTATTTCTCTGGCGCTGAGAGAAGGAGAAACCAGCAGGAAGCGAAGGATTTTCTCCGAACTTTTCTCCGAACTTTTCTCCGAACTTTTATTTGCCGATTTTGCGTGTTTGGCTTGCTTTGACGAAGTTTTACCGGCCATAGTGGCCTCCAAATAACAAAAAAATTGCAAATTAAGATTAACCGTATTACTATTTGTAATACAGGAGTGAAAAATGTTAACTCTAAGATTAAGCTCTGACATTGAAGAAAAGCTCAATAATATTGCCGAGTTGCTTGGTATTTCAAAATCTGAGATTGTAAGAAAAAGTTTAAAGGCCTATCTCAAGCAATTAGAACAAAATAATGCCTGGACTGCCGGTAAATCGCTGTTTGGTAAATATTCCAGCGGAAAATCCGACTTGTCTGAAAACCGCAAAGCAATTTTGCGACAAAAGCTCCAGGATAAAAGAAATGCAAAAAATTCTGATTGATTCAGGCCCGCTGATAGCGCTATTTGATGCTGATGACAAACATCATAAAAAAGCGGTGAACTTTGTTAGACGAAACAAGTTTCCTCTTGTCACGACCTTGGCCTCAATCACCGAAACCCTTCATTTACTTGATTTTAGTCGAAATGCACAAATTGATTTTCTGGATTGGATAAGCAAAGGTGCTATTGAAATTCATAACATGGAAGTTCCTGCTTTTAACCGGATTAGAGATCTGACAATCAAATACAAAGATCTTCCCATGGATTTTGCTGATGCCTGTCTTGTTTATCTGGCCGAAGAATTGAATATCACTAAGATTGCTACGATAGACCGCGATTTCTCCATCTATCGAATCAAAAACAAGAAAAAATTCGAACTGGTATTGTCCTAACTGGCAGGCATTGTGTTGCAATAGACTTACCCCCGTAACGGGTAGCCCTCGATGGTGCCTCTCAGCGCCATGATTTTTTCATTGACGGTGGGCGTTTTGACCGACAACAGCCACAATCACCCACCGTAAAAACCTCTGCTCGTTTTCGGAATGTTCAGGATCATGGATAGTCAGAGAAAACGGATCTACGAAGACGGTAGATGCCGCCGGGAAGTTAACCCCGCGTTTGACCCATGCCAATAATGCATTTATGCAATCTCATGAATCTGCACGTCGATGGCCGTCTCTTCGCTTCTGACTTCATAGCGTTTTTCAGGCTTTGAGTAGACGTTGACTATCTGGTGCGAAGTAGAAAAGGCGTTTTCCTCAAGATAGTTGCCCTGGCCGAAAATTATGCCTTCAACAAGATTGGTGTGTGTTTCTGAATATTCGTTCGAGGCCTTGATAAGGGTCTCTATTTCTTTAACCTTTTGTAACTTGTTTATGTTTTCGGTCTTGTCGTCAGGCATCAATATAAACAGGTAATCTTTTGCCCTGCTGATCGAGACATTGAGAATATTCTGTTTGTTCAGAAACATTTGTGGCGAAGATGAAATGCCAGGTGGCGGGTTGAAGACGGCAATTATGATGTCGCATTCATCACCCTGAAATCCATGAATGGTGCCGGTTTGTGTAAATTCTCAGGGAAATTGACCTGAAAACGGGCTGTTTTTCTCAGTTTTCGTTACCATTTTGAGAATCCTCTGGTAGCGATCAGAGAAAATCACTAGAGCTTGGCCGGCAGCTTATTTGCAAAGAACCGGAACCGCCCATGCCTTTATCCGGTCCCCCCGCGGGGGGACGAAAGGGGGGCCTTCTTGTATAATGCGTTTTACCACAAACCACCAAACAAGAAAGAACCCCTTTCAATGCATATTTTAAACCAAATCAATGCACTTTCCAAGCGGCTTTACTCAAATCTTGTCATTTATCGTCATTGCCCGGCCTGTAAGCATTCCGGAGCTCACAGACATGGTGTTTATCGTCGCACTCTGCCGGTTTCGGCGGTTCAAAAAGTTGCCGTTCCACGGTTTTTATGTTTAAGCTGCCGCAAAACCTTTTCCTGCCTACCTTTCTGTCTGGTGCGCCGGATCGGTATATCGCTAACCGACCTGCTTCGTTGTGCAGCCAGTAACGAGCCATGGTCAGTTCTTGAGGAAATGCTGATGGTCGCGAGATCGACTCTTTGGCGCTGGCGGCGCACCGGCAAGAAAATACTTGCGGTTATTTCGGAGTTACTGGCTCTGGCCGGTGATTCATGGGTCGAAGCTTCTCACATTATTTCCCGTATTCAATACCCGCCGTTCGTGCTTAAAAGGCATCCCACACAAGCTGGGAATTGAGAGATTATGAGGTTTTTCACTATGATCATGCTGAAAGGAGGTTTCTATGAAACCCGAAAACAATCTTTCTGCAGATCTTTGGCGGTTAAGTATTATTGGAGAGCTTATTCACCGCCGCTCTGACGACGGAAGAACCCTGACAGAACACATCAACGACCTGGCGGCAAAAAAATGTACCCGGCCTGACGGCACTCCGTGTGAGTTAAGCTCTGAGACTATCCGAAAATGGTTTTATCGTTTCCGAGCCGGTGGCCTGAATGGCCTGAAAGACAGAAAATCCGGTTCCAGAGGGCCTGAAATCGGTGAACAGCTTGAGCAGGCTTTTCTGAAACTTCGCCAGGAAAAGCCGCGCTGGACAATTCAGCTGATCTTGAAAACTTTGCAGCAGCAACAGCTCTGGAACGGGCACCAGCCCAGTCAGCAGACTATTTATCGCTGGTGCAAGTTCA
>JAQUZA010000499.1 GCA_028691595.1 Candidatus Rifleibacteriota bacterium | reverse complement strand
AGTTCTTTTGTCGTAGAGTTTGAGATCATTGCCTTTGAGGCGATCCCAGGCGCTCTCGACCTTGAAGCTTTTTACGCTCTTTTCTGAGGATGCAACTGTTTTTTTTGCCATTTATTCCTTCCTTTCATAGTTGTCTAGAGGTCTTTAATGCGGTTATACTATCATAAAATACAAAATACTGGTAAAGTAATTGTAGTTAATCATATGAATATTCAAAAAATTCGTGAGTCATTCCTTCAGCTGGCAACCCAGCTGAAAAAGGTAATTGTTGGAAAAAGCGACCAGATTGAGAAGACCTTAGTCTGTCTTCTTGCTGACGGTCATTTGTTACTTGAAGATATGCCAGGAGTCGGCAAAACGACCCTTGCGTCTGCTCTTGCGAGGGCAATCGGTGGAGATTTCAGCCGTATTCAATTCACCGCGGATCTGCTGCCTTCAGACGTTCTAGGCACTAGAATCTATCGCCGTCAAACTGAAGACTTCGAGTTTATCAAGGGCGCAATTTTTGCCAACGTTGTTCTTGCTGACGAATTGAATCGGGCACCACCAAAAACACAAAGTGCTCTGTTACAGGCTATGAATGAGTTTGCTGTGAGCGTCGAAAAGCAGCATATCGAGCTTGCTCGACCTTTTATGGTTATTGCCACCCAGAACCCGAAAGGGTTCCACGGAACCTACCCCTTGCCAGAGTCTCAACGTGACCGTTTCATGATGAGAATATCGCTTGGTTACCCCGATGAAGACTCCGAAGTTGAAATTCTCCGGAAAAACATGGCTCCAGCAGCTGAAAATGTCATTCAGAGTTTTTTGAATCTCAATGATGTCGTTTCAGCTCAGAAGCATGTTCATTCAATTCAAGTTGCAGAGCCTGTTCTCAGATATATCGGTCGCCTGATGACTTCAATCAGGAGACATGAAGAAGTCGAACTGCCCGTAAGTCCTCGTGGCAGTATTGCTTTGTTACGCGCCTCTCAGGCATTGGCCTTTTATCGTGGCCTTGAATGGGTCAGCATCGATACCATAAAAGAAATTGCTCCTGAGGTTCTTGCTCACAGAATCGGTCTGAGGGGTGTTTCGCTGCATGGCGGCGAAGGTGCCCGAAACGACTGGCTTTCCGGCGAGATTCTTCAGAGGGTTGATGTTGAATAAGAGCAGACTCAGGTTTCGTCTGACAAACACCGG
Organism: Candidatus Rifleibacteriota bacterium; assembly: GCA_028691595.1. Lineage (GTDB taxonomy): Bacteria > Muiribacteriota > Ozemobacteria > Ozemobacterales > Ozemobacteraceae > Rifleibacterium. Next base: position 2,005 of record JAQUZA010000499.1, on the reverse strand, counting down.
AAGAGCGCTGTTTTTTCTGGCGGTTTTTCTTTTGTTTGCCGCGCAGAATACTGGCAATAACCTTCTTTACCTGATGAGCAGCTGCTTTTTTTCGTGCCTGATAATGTCAGGCATTTCTTCTTTGCGTAATCTCGCCGGGTTGAAAGTTGATTTGCAGCTGCCGGAGTTTTGTTTTGCAGGCCAGGAATACATTTTGCGCTGTCGCGTGGAGGACAGGCTTGGCAGATACCACCATTGTATTGCTTTCGAAGACGATTTTGTGCCGGTTCTTCCCCCGGGCGGCATGGTTATCCTGAAGACGACGATTTTTGTTCCCTGCCGTGGGCAATTCCTGGTTAAGCAGTTCAGGCTTTTTTCATGCTATCCGGTCGATATTTTCCTGACCTATATCGAAATGCCGGCCGATGCGTTTCCGGCCGGGCCGTCTCCGGCAAAAATATTCCCTGAAATGCTCTTGAAAGAAACCGGCGGGCACATTCAGAAGCAGTCTGCCGGAAAAGAAGGCGATTACTGGATGCAAAGCCATTATCGTGAAGGCGATGATGCGTCGATGATCAACTGGAAAATTTCGGCGAGATCATTTCACGAATGGGTTCTAGTTAAGTCTATCAGCCTGGGAACAAGCAACCGTCTGTATTTTGATTTTTCCGGATTGCATCCTGAAGCATTCGAAAAATGCCTGCAGATAATAGCTGGGCTGTTGGTCAAAATGCGTAACCAGCCGGGTGAAGTTTTTGTCTGGGGCAATTCTTTTCGCCGGGGTTATTCATGGCTTTCCCTGCAGCACGATATGCCCAGAATTGTCAGGTGGCTTGCCAGCCTGTCTCTTAACGAGACTATGCCGCCGGCTGAAGGAGCTACCGAAGCGGTTAAAGTCAGCAGATGGATGGCGAAGCCCTCATGAGCGCGCAAATAGATGCAAAAAAATCAGTAATTCTTGGCCGAAACACCTCGAGCATAACCGGGGTATTGAATGATCTGCCTGTTGATTCTTCGGTTTTCAGACTGCTGATAGGGCTTTCATTCTGGGCCTTTCTTGGCATATATACGACTGGTTTTCTTCGTCCCCTGCTGACAGTAGTTTCTTTGCCTTTATTGCTGCTGTTTTTTCTTGGCAATGGGTTGGGCAACAGAAAAACTTTTTATTTGCCCCAGCTTATCAGTCTGGGTTCTCTGATTTACACCATTCATGAGCGATCCGGCCCTTTGCCGGGCGTTGTTCTTCTGCTGCAGTTCACGAGCATAATTCTTCTTCTGCAGATTCTACTGTTGAAGTCGCTCAGGTCAGTGAATGGCGTTCTTATTCTTTCTCTGATGATAATCCTTGCCGTTGCCGCAATGAACGTAAATTTTCTTTTTCCAACAATTCTTGTGCCCTATCTTTTGAATTTTTTCCTGGTTCTGCGCTGGATCTCACTATTTCGCCATAGAATTCTGGCCGAAAAAGCGGTCAAAATTGACATGACTTTCAGGAATATGAAAGGTCAGCTGGTGGGTTTTATTCTCTCGGCAGCTGTTTTTGTCTTTGTGTGGCTGGTAATGTTTTACCTGATTCCCCGAACCGAAAGTTTCGGCCTTGCTTCTGAAGCTTCAAAGCGCAGGCTAACCGGGTTCAGTGATACGCTCAGTCTCGGGGCAACCGGTTTTCTTGAAGATAACCCGGCTGTTGTAATGCGTATCAGACCAATCGAAGAAAAAACCATTTCGCCCTCAATTATCAGAAGATTGAAGTCCAGGCAGTTGCGCGGCACTACCTTTGCTGAATACAGCGCCGGAAGGTGGGAAAAGGGAAAAAAGAGGCGATGGTTTTCGGATCTGAGAAGAAATGCCGGCGAAATTCAGCTGATCAACAGTGGCTTTTCACCCAGAGATATCCACCCTCTTGAAATTATTCTTGAAAATACTGAGCCCCCGCTGGTTTTTGTGCCAGATCAGACGGCCGAACTTTCTCTAGGTCTGCCTTTTGCCGGGGTAGAAGAAGATAGAACCCTTTTTTTTGTTAACA
>JAQUZA010000498.1 GCA_028691595.1 Candidatus Rifleibacteriota bacterium | reverse complement strand
CGCCGCCGTGGCGTTCTCGCCGGTTTCCAGACCATCGGTTTTAAAGCCATCATCGATTTCGGCTCATACCATGATGTCGACTCATCAGAAATGGCATTCAAACTTGCTGCAACTATCGCCTTCAAAAAAGGTATTGCCGAAGCAAAACCAGTATTGCTCGAGCCAATTTTTGAAGTAGCTGTCAGTGTTCCTGATGAATTCATGGGGGCCATCATTGGTGACCTGAACTCAAGACGCGGCCGCATTCTTGGCATGGAACCCCAGACCGGCATGCAGATCGTCAAAGCCAGGGTTCCACTTGCTGAAATGTATAAATATGCAACTGACCTCAAGTCAATGACTCAGTCACGCGCCGACTTCACCATGGCCTTCAGTTCTTATGAAGAAGTTCCTTCAAACGTAACTGACCAGATCATCAAAGAATACAAAACTGCTGACGAAGAAGCAGAAGCCTGATACAAACACTGCTGGTGCAGCTCAAATGCGGGCTGCACCAGCTTTTTATCAAACAGATTACAGGTTGGTATAATGCAGGATCAGATAGCAAAAAAAGATATTTCAGCTTGCAGACTCGGGTTACAGTTTCGCATCGAAGTTGACGAACTAAAGGCGCTTTGCGCCAGGTTTCAGTCGGCAATCGCCGATGGAAAAGCGAAAAAACTATCAACTGGTATGATTGCGGTGATGCTTACCCGCATCATAAAAGAGGCTATCGATCTCAAATTCGAAAACAAGCCGGTCAGTGCCGAACATCTTGTTCTTGCGCACGATAGTCACGAGCCAGAATTCAACCGCTTCAAGGCCAGTCTGGTGCGTGGCATGTTTTTAACGTTCATTGAGTATCCGCAGGGGTTTCCGGGCTTCTTTGAAATTATCTCGGGAATTGCGGCCGCCGGGCTTGGCTATGGCTCATTTTTCGTGCCAGGCACCGACAAGAAGATGAAACTGAGTGAGATAAAGAGCTATTATCCTGAGCAGGCCTGGCTCGACACTGTCTGCATCGACCTCATGGAAAGGCTGCTGGTGCCAGAAAATCTTTGTCGATTCGCCAGTGCCAGAATCGGCCTTTTCAGCCTGCTGGTAGGTTGTGCTTTATTGCCATTTTACGCCGCCTCAGTGAATATCCTGGAACATAAAAGTGATTCAAATTCTACACCCGATGCAGAAAAGGTCATGGCAATGGTTACAGAACGTTTCAACCCTGAGTCTGACCGTTTAAAGAAATTTCTCAACCAGAATCTTTTCGTCGTGCTGTTTGAAGAGTTGTTCTCGCACGAAACAACGGTTTTCTCAATCTTCAAACTCTAATCTCTGCCACACATCAGCTGGCGAATAATATAACTACCGGTCTGGCGAAATAGTTGTTGAATTATTTGCTTTGGGTCATTGACATCACTGTGTATTCCGGTTGATAATGTGTGCATTCAAGATTATGTCTGGGGGATTGAATCACTATGGCCGAAAAGAGCCGCAGTCTTAATTTTATTCTGCTTATTTGTGCATTAATCGGTGCAGCATGGTTTTATGGGTGTAGCGGAGGAGCCTCTTCTGACCCGATACCGGTTCCTGTCATGCAGATTTCGGGCACAGTTTACTCACAGGATAACCTTGGCAACATAGCCTACGATGGCAACCTGCTTCCTGACTTACGTGCACAGTTTGCTGCCCCCGGTGTGACGGTGCATCTTGCATCGGACGAATCAAAACAGACGGTTACCGACAAAGACGGCAAGTTTGTGCTGATCGGTGTCAACCCCGGAACATATCAGATCGTAGCTCGTTTTAAGGTTTCTGAAAGCTTGACTTACAAGGTTCTTTCAGCCCCCATAACCGTTTCCGAGCAGAAGGCAGAAGCTTCTATTCCCCAGCTTGACCTTAAAAAGGCCTCTACCCGGGTATATGGTATCGTCAGAAAAGCAGATGGGTCAGTGTTTCCGAATGCACGCATGACCCTCTGGGGCGAGACCTTTTATTCTGAACCCGACGGCACTTTCAAATCGCCGCCCATGTATGATAACGCCGAGGATACCATTTATATAGACAGCCCCGGCTATCAGAAGGCAGCTCTGAGCGTTAAATTTGCCGATAATGCCCCCTTTATCGACCAGATGGTTGTGACCAACGCCGCAACCAACCGTGCACCAACTGCCTCTCTTTCAGCGACAAGATACACCGTAGATAAACTTTATGAAGTTAATCTTACCGGTATAGGCACCGATCTTGATGACAACATCGCCACCTATACATGGTCAAAAACATCCGGCACCTTTACCGCAGATATTTCAAACCCCTTGAAGAGAGCCTGGTTTGCCCCAAACTCTGATACCCTTGCAACCCTGACCTTCACCGTTATTGACAGCGAAGGGCTCAAATCTGCTGCCAGCGTCATGATCACCGTCGGGCGCGGCCAGGTCGTGCCAAATAATCCACCGACCGTTAGCCAGATAGCCATTTCGCCAGCCGATATTTCGGTGGCCCGATACTACGAGCTTTCTGTCGTGGCAACCGACACTGACAAAGACATTCTTACCTACACATGGTCGGTAACCTCAGCTTCAGGCAAGCCCGGCAGTCTTCAGTCTACCAACACCGCCAAAGTTACCTGGATATCACCAGACCTGTCGGCCTCCGCCGATGTCGTTATCAAAGTTGTGGTCAACGACCGCAAGGAAAACGGTTCAATCGAAAGAACCCTCACCGTTCCGGTCGCGGCAACCCTGCCCAACAGAGCGCCCCAGATCAGCAGCATCGATATTTCAAGCACTCCTGTCTATGGTTACACTGAATACACACTGACGGCCAATGCCTCTGACCCCGACAACGACCCTGTCACCTACCTCTGGACAGCCAGCGGTACCATCGTTGACCCGCAGAAAATGGAAACAGTCTGGAAAACCCCGGTCGTTATAGCCACCGACACTTACGAAGTAACTTTGGTCGTCACAGACAGCAAGGGTGCCGCCTCAACCCACAAAGCCAATTACGAGATCCGACCCACAGATATCGTTCCACCGGTTGTCAGCATTACCGCCCCGGCAGATAATCATACTTATCGCGCCGGCATGCCCGTCGCCTTCACCGGCGAGGCCACTGCCAGCGGCGGAGTTAAAATCAATGAAGCCAGATTCACCTGGTATGAGCGCGAAGATGCCGGGGCCTACGCCCTGTTAAAGAGCGGGCAAAGCGCG
>JAQUZA010000497.1 GCA_028691595.1 Candidatus Rifleibacteriota bacterium | reverse complement strand
CATTAATTTTCTTATAATTTTTTCATAAGCTAATTAAGGAAACCAGAAAAATGATGAGCGCCAAAAGAGTATTGATTATCGCTGTAGCATTGCTTCTGGCTGGTTCGGCAGACTTATATGCCTGGGGCAGCAAGGTACACGTCAAAATTGTTTCTGATGCCTACCACATAATGCCGCAAGCTTTTAGAGAATTTCTGGGCGAGGTCAAAACACCTGCACCAAAGAAGCCTGGCCTCAAGCCCCTCATGGAAGCAAGCCTCGAACCTGACCGGGTTCTTAAAGATTTTGGCAATCACGTTTTTCATATTCAAGGCGGTGCCATGGGCAAGGCTCCGTTTCATATCGAAAACCTCGTAAATGAAGTCGCTGAGATGATCGAGAAGAAGCAGCCCCGCAAAGACATAATTCAGAAACTTGGCTGGATAGCTCATTATGCCGGAGACCTCGCGCAACCATTGCACACCGGATCAAGCCTCGATGATACCATCGAAGAAAAGAGCTATCATTCTGCCACAGAGCGTGATGCTGACAAGTTTGTACTCAATTATGGCGTGAATTATGACGGTTGCCAGGCTATTAAAAGAATCAGTGCGAGAATGATTTATGAAGCTCTCTGGTCAAATCAACATTATGATGCCCTTGAACAGGCATATACCCGTGGAAAACGCTACCCTGAAATTAAAAACATCATCAGCAGTTGCTACTCAAGAGCGGTAAACAATGTTGTCGATCTCTGGTACAGTGCCTGGGTAAAGGCTGGTGGCAAAGTTCTGCCCAGCGATACCAAGCCTAAATATTTTCCTCCGGTCAAGAGGTTTGAATTCTCTGAAAACGCAGAATAATAAATTAAAAAAAAAACCGGGCGATAAGCCCGGTTTTTTTATGTCTGCTGAAGCAGACTCATGCGGGTGAACGGGACAAGCCAAGCAACAGAGAAGTAGCCATCTCAGCGACTTCTGTCCCAGAGCGGCTCTGAGCTATCAATTTTTCAATTGCCACAGAATCATCTGCCAGCCCGAAAGCGAAGGCAGCGACGATCTGCTGATCTGAACTGCCGAAGTCCATCAGGTTACGCAGAACAGACTTGCCGCTCTCACCAAATGCCAGCAGCGAGATGGCCGACATTTTCCTGACCATCCAGGAACTGTCAGCAGTGAGGGTTTCAAGATTTCGGGTTAACTGAAACAGTTTGAGTTTGCCGCATAAATAAGCCCCGGCAGAGCGACTGAACTCATTAGCAGAACCAAGCATCTTTTCTACTTCAGCAAGGTTATCAGTATAGCCCATAGCCCAGAGAGCCTGAATACTGTCGGCCTGAACGCGATGATCAGTGTCACTTTTCAGGGCAATTATCTTTTCAACCGTTTCATGGGGCAATGCCCCGCTGCTTTCGAATTTTTTCTTCAGGGCAATTACCGCATTGGCGCGAACGCGTGAATCTGGAGCACCAAGGCATTCCTGAAGGAATTCGAGGTTTTCCTCCCGGCCAAGATCCCCCATCGCCGAAACAACGGTTGCTCTGACGCGAGGACTGGGTGATTCCTGATACAACTGCTTAAACTCGGGCATTGCCTCGACCGCCCCCAGCTCTACCAAAGCATTGACAGCGGTAAGAACGACAACCTCAGATGAACTTCTGAGCAGCCTGAGAATCGGTTCATAGGCAGACATGACATTTGCCCTTTTCAGAGCGAGGATTGCGATTCTGACAACTTCAGAATCACTATCATTCAGGGCCTTGAGAAAAACCGGTACGAACTTTTCATCCCAGCGCTTTTTAAGCATAACGAGGCTGATCCAGCGCATCTCAGAAGTAAAATTCTCGAACCCCATGGCAAGCTTGTTAACAGCTTCCGGAAAATCGAAACAGCAGAGAGTTGCAAGGGCAAGAGGTCGGTATGGGTGTGTTTCCCGGTCCATCATACGAATAAGCGGCATATAGACAGTCTGACGGGTACTCTCGTTACCGACGAAAGAAATCATTTCCATAAAAGTCGAGTGAAAGGTTCTCAGGTTATCAACAATCTGATCCCTGATGCTTTCAGCCGGCATTTTGGCAATATACTCGCTGATGCGCTCGACCGAAACCGGAAACAGTTTTCCCTTTATGAAATCGATCACCTTGCGTTCAACCTTTGAATTGCTTTCTTCAAGGCTGCGAAGCACCGAAACGGCAATATCAGTCTGAAAACTGTCGTAAGTTTCTAGCATTCCGATCATTACAGTCTTATCAATCATTTAGATCCCTTTCAGAGATTATTTACCCTCGATACGCAGCAGTGCTTCGCGCACCTGAGTCTGCAGGCTCGAGTTCGGGTATAACTGCAGAATCTTTTCGTAATTCTGCCGGGCATTGGTATAGTCGCGTCGATACGTTTCGTAAGTGTAGGCGATTGCAAACTGAGCTTTATCGGCAAATTCGTTGTTATAGTATTTATCGATGAGAGTTTGCCAGTATTTGATGGCTTCATCGTAGTTGGCAAAGCCTTCGCGCAGAACGAAGCCAACCCGGTAATAGGCTTCATGCACAACCGGGTCATTCTGCTGCGTATCGATAATTCTGAGGTAAGCACGTCGGGCTTCATCGAAGTTACGAATGAGCAATTCATTGGCAAGGGCCAGTTTGAGTTCGATATCGAGCGTATCGATCGAAATCGGGTGCTCGCGCACATAATCTTCAAGCAACCTGAGTGCTTTTTGTCCGTCGCGAAGAACTTCCATGTAATGGTCATACAGCTTGAGCGTGTATTCTTTATACATGGGATCGTCGGGGTTTTCTTCGAGCCAGCGTTCCATGTACATGGCCGCCTTCTGCGGGTCCTGCATCTGCTGCATATTGAGTTCAAAGAGGGCTTTCATGATATCAAAAGTTGCCAGTGATTCAGTGTTGTCGTTCCAGAGGTCTTCAAGCAGGCGTTCAGCCTTTTTAAAATCCTGCAGATCCTGGATCTGACGCTCAAGAATTTCTTCAAGCTCTTCGACAACCGCATCGTCATCTTCTGAATAGATACGCTTAACGATTTTGCGTCCCCTTGGTTTAACCGCTTTGGCACGTTTCTGCTCATCGAGACGGCGCAGTTTGCCTTCGGCAAATTCGCGCACTTTGCGAATTCTCTTATATTCAGCGGCAATAGAACTGAAGAACAGGTATGTCAGTTCAGGGTTATCGAGCTTGCTTTCGACCAGCGAACCGA
>JAQUZA010000496.1 GCA_028691595.1 Candidatus Rifleibacteriota bacterium | reverse complement strand
GCTTTTCGCTGGCGCAGGAGATTCTGCTCAATCGCGATGTTGATTTCTTCACTCTTATTTTTGAGTTCGCTGAATAATGTCTGCAAACCTTCTAATAGCCGTTTTTCTGCTTGAATATCCTGGCGCAGCATTTCCTGGCGCTCATCCTGTGGTTTTTGACTGTCAGAAAGTTTATTGCATTGCTCAAGCTTTCGTTCTAGACCTGCCGAACTGGCAATCGACTCGGCGATTCTAATTTTCAGATCTTCACTTGCTGAATCAATCTGCTTAACCAGAAGTTTCAGTTGCTTTTCTGCGCTGCCTTTGCCCGGCCAGATTTTTGAAAAAATATCGCGGATGGTCATGCTGATTTACCTTGTTCTGTTTCTGCCTGCTGCTGGTATGCCCGGCGCACTTCTTCAACCCATTCATTGCCGAAGAGGGTTTCCAGGAGGTCGGCAAAACTGAGAAGCAATGGTTGGGGATCATCTGTCGAATGGCAGAATTCGGGGATATGGCAGTTAATCAGCCACCCTGTCGCCGTCTTTTTTATTATCAATGGAAAAAGAGAGCACCATAGGGGCTTGACGCTCAGCAACGGCAGGCGCTTTTCAAGAGCATACGAATGAAGAGAGCATAGAATTATGCCTTTTTCATCAGTAAAAGAAAGAGGGCAGGGGGTATTTTCGGCAATCTCAACTATATGAAGATTGCCTTTATATTTTTCGCTTATGCCGCCACGAAGAAGTTGAAGATTCTGTTTTTTCAGCAGCGGGGCAACATTGTCAAGATTCGCCGCGATTGTCTGCTCTTCTTCTTCGCTGATAGGCGCACCAAGGTCACCATACTGACAGCAACGACCCAGGCACTTGTCGAGGTTACATGCAAAACGTTTCTGCCAGACTTCTTCTGAGATAATTACATTGCCAATTTCACGCACATTTTACCGCCAGATTAAAATTTATTCTGAGTTGATATTAATATATTATACTATGAAGTCGATAACGTGACGCGATGACAAATATAGATTATGCACTGATTGTTGGGCTGGTGCTTCTGCTACTGGTGGTGGCCATTCGCATTCGAAATGGCCGCATCAGAAAAACAGAAGGCTCTGCTGCTCCCGATATACGTGCCCCCAGAACTGTTGCGACTCTCGCCCCTGAGTCTGAAGCTCCCGATCATGAGCCTTCTGCGCCCGCAACCAGCAATGCAAAACCTGCAATCCAGGAAGAAAAAAAAGAGAAAGAACCTCAGGTTTCCCGCAAAGCTAAAAAGAAGGCCGGGCATGAGCCAGTTGCCTCATTGCCTGCTCAACAAGAAGAAATTCTTGACCCGATAACCCTTATAAGAACTTTTTCTGCACCCGTCGAAAAACGCGTCGCTGCAATTCGAGAAGTCGGTGAAGCACGCCTGACCGAAGCGGTTCCGTCGCTGATTGAAGCTTTATATGAGCCAGACCAGACAATTTCGCTGGCAGCCACAGAAAGTCTTGGAATGATTGGCGACCCAAGAGCTATTGAGCCTCTTCTTGAAATTTCGCGCCGAAGTGATGCCGCCTTGATAAAATCAATAGGTGCAGATTCGCCAGACAAGAGCTCAAATGCTGATTCCGAAAAAGAAAACGAAGAAATTGTCGATGCAAATCCTTATAAGTTCAAAGAAATGGTCGTCTTTAAAATAGACCAGTTGCCCGTCGAATATTTTCAACCTGATGGAACCCCGCTGCCGCGAAAAGAACTGGTAGTCAGAGGGCTAAAAGACAATAGTCAGCAGATGCGCCAGATGGCAGCCAAAGCCGCCATCGGTCTCGACAGCGAAGACGTGGTTGAGCCTCTTATAGAAGCTCTTGCCAATCCATTTGAGGTTGAATCAGTGAGATTTATGGCGGCCGAAGCGCTGGGAGGCATGCAAAACGACAAATCAATCGAATCTTTGCTTCGTGCCCTTAAAGATGAAAATGTGGCGGTAAGGTATTCTGCTGCTGCTGCTCTGAGCGGCCGCAAAGATGAAGTAATTGTCAATGCCCTGATCGAAGCCACCCGGGATCAGGATAAATTTGTGCGTTCTTCAGTTGCCTATGCCCTGGGAAGCACCGGAGAGCCAGAGGCTCTTAAGGCACTGTTCAGATGCGCCGCCGATGAAAACGACGTGGTAAGATTTTCGGCGGCAAAGGCCATTTCGTCTTTTTCTTCTGATGAGGTCTTTTCCGGGTTGCAATCGCTTACCGGCCTTTCTGACCGGGATAAAGATCTCGTTGAGGTTGAAATACTTGGGCATCTCAAAGATAAGCGGGCCCTGGCACAACTTAGAAAACTGTTGAAGAGCGAAGACTCTGAAATTGCCTATAAGGCATCGACAGCCCTGATTGCCCAGGAAAACCCGGACCTTCTCGAAGAGCTTATCGAAGCTTCCAAACGACTTGATGACGAGTTGTTTGCCATGGCCCGGCAAAATCTGCAGACGGTTGTTTCGGGTTCATCTGCAAACCAGGCCACTGAAGCGGCCGAATCAGGTGCCGGGTTTACGGTGAAAAGCCTTTCCGACCTTAAAAATCTTCCCGCAAATCTTGAAAAATTAAGAAAAAGCCTCCTTGATCCAAGCCCAAATATTCGTGGCAGTGCCGCCAATACTCTTGGTGATTTCCAAAGCCCTGAAGCCACGCAGTTGCTGGCCGCCGCCGCCAAAGATGAGAATGAGTATGTCAGAGCCTCTGCCGTTAATTCTCTTGGGCGAATAGCTTCAGCTGAGGCTTTTGAGCATGTTTTGCATTATGAAAAAGACCCGTCTGAAGAGGTGCGCTATGCTGTGGTAAAAGCCCTTTCGGCATGTGCTGACGAGACGGGAAAAGAGTGTCTGGCACGTATTGCCAGAAGTGACAGGTCAAAGAATGTTAAGCGCGCCGCCAGGCTGACGCTTGAAAAACTGAATTCGTGACCGTCGGGATAATTGTAATATTCAGAAAATTTGAGATTAGCCCGGACCTGGCAACTGCTTATGGCGTAGAATCAAAACAGGAGTGACAAAATGACTGATCTTGAATTCACCGAACTTGTAGAAAAAGTTTATAAGTTTCACACCAAGCGTGCTCCCGGCATTCCGATCGGGGTAGAAATGGTTTTACTTGCCAAAGAGAAACTTGGCGATGTGAAAAAGCTCGGTGCGGTAACCGAAACCCAGGTTTGTTTGTCTGACGCAATTCAGTATCTGACCGGGTGC
>JAQUZA010000495.1 GCA_028691595.1 Candidatus Rifleibacteriota bacterium | reverse complement strand
GCCTTCCTGAATTGCTCTGAGCAACTTAGGCTGGGTTTCAGGCGGCAGGTCGCCGAGCTCGTCAAGAAACAGGGTTCCACCGTCAGCAAGCTCAAAGCGGCCTTTACGAAGCGCAACTGCACCGGTAAAAGCCCCTTTTTCGTGGCCAAAAAGTTCACTCTCGGCCAGATTGTGGTTCAGAGCCGAACAGTTAAGGGTAATAAAGGGCTTGCCTGAACGCGCAGAAAGCGCATGCACGGCCTTTGCCACCTGCTCTTTACCAGTTCCGGTTTCGCCCAGAATCATCACATGCGAATCAGTCGGAGCCACCAGACGAATTTTTTGCAAAACCTGTAGCCAACGCGGCGAGTTTCCGACCAGGCTACCTGCAACCCTTGCCATATCATGCATAAGAGCATTTCTTTCGTAGAGAAGGGTTGTTTTTTCAGAGAGGAGCTTTTCGGTTTGCAGCGACTGAGCCAGAGCTATTGCAAGCAACTGCGAAAGAATGCCGGCAATTTTTACCCTTTCAGGGGTGAACAGGTCGCATTGCCGGTGATCGAGGGTCATCATACCGATTACCTCGCCTCCGGCCTTCAAGGGGGTAAGCAGACATGAATGACCGGTGGGCAATTCTACAAGGCCTTCATAGGTATCGTGGTGATCAGGGTTAATCGTATCTTTTATTAAAGAGACTTCTCCGTTCTGAAGGGCAATCTTGATGTCTGGCCGATCATCAACCGAGAGAACATGATTGATAAGCTTTTCATTACTTAGAATACCGCTACTGAAACGAATCTGAAGCGCATTGCCTTTTTCGAGGCTTAAAATGACTGCGAGTTCATAAGGAATAATCTCGCTGATAGCCTCCAGGACAATAGACATTGCCTTTTCCGGGCTCATGTTCATCGACATTTCACTTGCAAGCATTCGTTTTCCTGTAAATACCCGGTCTTACACCATAACGTTATTGAAACGCAGGTATTTTTTGAGCAACCTCGTGCCACCACCCTCGGAAATTACCGTTTTAACAGCATTCTTGTCAACCACATATGAACCGCTCAGTTGAGTGATTCTGGTTCCGGCAAAGGCTTCAGAACACATGGGAGTCGACGGGCCAAGTATGACAGCAGCCCGGTTGCGGCCCAATGCCTGCAACAGCCCGTCACAGGTGCCATTGATAATACTCGTAGCAGTTATGATTGCAACATCACATTGGCCAAGTGCTTTAAACCCTTCGTCTGGCGAAATTACATCGGGCTTTTCGGGGTTGAGCTCAACCACCTCAAAACGGCAACCCGTGGCTTTAATTGCCGGGACAACGGGTGCAAAATAGCCAACCATTACCACATGGTCATCGGGTTTGATCTTTAGAAGCGAAATGGCCTCACCGTCAATAAAATTGCGACTCTTTTCAGCATTCAAAGCGTTAAATACAGCAAGACCGGCGGCTCTTTCAAGATTGTTGTCATTGCCAAGCCATGAAAGAATTGTTTCCGCTGAACTGCCGGCAATTTGACCGGCACTCATAACATGGGTACAACTGCTGGCGTTGTCGGTCAGCAAGGTGCAGGCAACCCCCATTCTGCCATCATCGAGTTCGGCGCAACTATAGCCGAGACCAAAACGCAACTCTTTTACCGTCCGACCGTCTGCCCATGGCGTTGCAAGTTGAATCAATTTTTCGTAAAGCTTCACATCGAGCCTCCCTGTTTTTTTCGCTGTTGCAAAAGCGGCAAATTTTGGCGGTCAGAGAATTTTTGCTGCACTTTTGTATAAGTTAGCTTGACCAAAAGCCCACATGGCATATACTTATGTAACATTTTATACTACCATAGATATGTCAACGCAAGGAGTTTATATAGCCATGAAAAAAGAGCGCGTAGTCGTACTTGGAGCGAGCCCTAACCCGGAAAGATACTCATACAAAGCCGTTAACATGCTGTTAGAGTATGGCCATGAGGTTGTGCCGGTTCACCCGGTGGCAGATAAAATCGAAAACATTCCAGTTACGGCCAGACTCAATATGGTAACCGGGCCTGTAGACACCCTCACTCTCTATCTATCACCTGACACACTGACCCCTCTCGAAAACGATATGGTAAACCTGAAGCCGGGTCGGATAATTTTTAACCCGGGCACTGAAAACCCCGTTTTGATGGAAAACCTTCGCAAGAGGGGCATGAATATCGTTGAAGCATGTACACTGGTGCTGCTGCGTACCGGGCAATTTTAATCAAGGTATTTACGGTCAACTTCATTAACTATACCCCGACAGCTGACACTTCACGACCCTGGCGTTATTCTGCCGTCGGCACCCGTAATTAGAGCTGCGGGGGCAGGTTTTGCTGCAATGAAAGATTTTTATATAACAACGAGGGTTCACAGAAGAAAGAGCCCCGGCATCGGCAGAATACCAACGCAAAAAGATATCGACTACGTGAAAACGAATACAGGACAAATCTCAGGCAGTCAAAAAAGGGTTCTAATGCAACCTGTAGCTGATAGTGCACTCAATGCGCGACCGGGTCTGCCAGGATAGTGGCGGAGCAGGTAGTCTTAAATTCATCAACAGTTGCAAAGTTGCTTCGCGGAGTTCTTCGGGCACCTGGCCGGCAATTTTGGGGTCATGCAGACTGCCGTCGGCAAGCACAGCGAATGAAACGGGCACCTGACCTTCAATTCTTTTTCGGCGGGCAGCGCGTGGGTATTTTTTGTTCTTCTCGAGTATTGCTCTGATTCTGGCAAGATACCTGCTGATCTCGCTCTGCTGTGCTTCGGTGAGTGCATCAACTCTGACTACCGGTTCTGCCCTGTCGTTTATCGGGCTATTCAAAGTATTTTTGGCGACTGAAGGCCCTTCTGCAGTCATCTGATCAGAATGTGAGCTTTCAGAATTATCCGGAGCAGCCGTTGGAGTTACAGTCTGCATCTGAAAAACTGGCACCCTGGGCTTTTTAGCAGGTTCCCTGACTTTTTTGCGCGGTTTTTGAAGATCAGGGGCGCTTGCTGCTTGCCTTCTTTCTTGTTTTTCTTGTTTTAGCACTGGTTTAACTGCCGGCTTATGCTCAGGTTTAAGCTCAGGTTCAGGTTCAGACTCAGCCGGGCGGGCTTTGTGCTCCACAACCTCTGGCCTGGCATCAGTTTCGGTTTCAGGAACCGGCGGTTTCCGGGATTCTGGTTGAGCAACTTCTGTTTCTTGTCGAACTTTTTTTTCGTG
>JAQUZA010000494.1 GCA_028691595.1 Candidatus Rifleibacteriota bacterium | reverse complement strand
AACAGGCAACCCAAACCTTAGCCGTAAAAATACAGGAGAACAAAATGCCGCAAGCTCTAAAACTTGCAAATGGCCTGCGAAAAGCAGCAATGTGGAGCGAACGACTACTTGCAATCTCAATATTTGTGGGAATGGCGGTCTTTTTTTATCATTCATTTTTTGCTCTCTCAGCCATAGACTGGGATCATTCAGAATCACTCTACGAGTTGATCAACCGCATTCTCCTGCTCGCCATCTGTCTTGAGCTGATCAAAACCCTCATTACTCACGAACTTGAGGCGGTGCTCGAACTTTTAGCTTTTGTTGTAGCCAGAAAAACCCTCAAACCGGACCTGTCAGTGAACGAAATTCTTATGAGCGTATTCGCTTTTGTAATGCTGATGGCAGCCCGGAAATATTTCTTCAGTCCGGCCATACCGACCGATGAAGATTCCTGACAGACGGCAGAATAATTTCCACTCATCTTCACAGGCCCCGGGCATTTTTCAGGGGGCCATAAATCTTTTGCCTGCAAAGCAAATAAAAGGGGTTGCCTAGAATTGCCCGCGGCGTTATACTCGCCCTGAAAATCAATTAATCAGGAGCCCTGCTTGACTACTGTTATCGATGGAAAAAAGCTCTCTGAAGAAATTCGCAACGAGATCGCCGCAGCAGTAAAGACAATGGTCGATGCCGGCCGGATGCCGCCGGGCCTGGCCGTGGTAATTGTTGGCGATGATAAGGCCTCACATGTTTACGTTTCTTCAAAAAAGAAAGCCTGTGAAGCAGCCGGTTTTTATTCACGCGAGATTGCCCTGGCCGGTGATATCAGCCAGAGCGATCTTATATACACGCTTGAACAACTTAACCGCGACCCGCAGATTCATGGCATTCTTCTGCAACTGCCCCTGCCCTCGCATCTCGATGAATTTGCAGCGCTGAAAGCGATCAACCCGGCAAAAGATGTAGACGGCTTTCACCCCGTTAACGTTGGTTACCTGCATCTCGGTGTTGACACCTTCGTTCCGTGTACACCCCTGGGTGTCATGGAGATGCTCAAACGCCACAATATCGACATCTCAGGGAAAAATGCTCTGGTAATCGGCCGTTCAAACATTGTTGGCAAGCCAATGGCGGCCCTTTTGACCAAAGCCAACGCCACAGTCACTATTGCGCACTCGCGAACCCGTGATCTGCCAGGGCTTTGCGGCCAGGCAGACATTCTGGTTGCCGGTATCGGCAAACCCGAATTCGTCAAGGGCAGCTGGGTCAAAGAAGGTGCCGTGGTTCTCGATGTCGGCACTAATTCAGTAGATGACCCGACCTCACCCCGTGGTTATCGCCTCGTTGGCGATGTCGAATACACCGAGGCAGCCAGACGGGCTTCGGTCATAACCCCTGTTCCAGGCGGGGTCGGGCCGATGACTATTGCGATGCTGCTTGCGAATACCCTCAAGTCAAGGCAGCAATTTCCGTAAACAGCTTCTGCGCCGGGCCTTATATGGCTGCGGCGGCGAAGTATAAAATACATCAAGGAATTGAATGGAGAACTAGACGTGGAACTGCTCGATACTATGCTGATGACCCCGGGTCCTGTACACCTCGATTCTGAAGTTCTGCTGGCCGGTGCCAGACAATTGCGCCATCACCGCACCAACGATTTCGCACCCATATACAAAGAGTGTGTCGAGCTGCTGAAAAAATTCTTCGGCACGACCCAGCACCTCTACCTGACGACTTCTTCAGGCACTGGCGGCATGGAAACAGCTGTTGCCAACCTTTTTAATGAAGGAGAAACGGTTCTTACCGTTCAGACAGGTGTTTTTGGCGTAAGATTCACTCAGATATGTGAAGCATTCAGACTCAAACCCGTAGTTCTCAAATGTGAAGACGGCAAAGCTGTTACGATCGATCAGATCGACGAAGCCCTGAAAAAGCACCCTGAGATTAGCGGTATCACCGTAACTTTCAACGAAACTTCAACCGGTATCTGTAACGACATTCAGGCCATCGGCAATTTTCTCAAAGACAAAGGAAAAATCCTCATTGTTGACGGCGTTTCAGGTCTGGGTGCCCTGCCGTTCAAAATGGATGACTGGCATGTAGACGTAACCGTTTCAGCCTCACAGAAGGGTTTTCTTGCGCCTCCGGGGGTTGGCATGGTTGCTCTCTCTGATAAAGCCTGGAAAAAGGTTGAAACCGTAAAATGCCATGGCTATTATTTTGACCTCAAGCTTTACAAACGTGATCAGGAACAGGCAATTCCGGCATACCCCTGGACCCCTGCAATCAACGTCATGTTCTCGCTTCAGGAAGCCCTGCGCAAAATCGACCGCATCGGGCTCGACAATTGCATCAAACATTATGCCAAGCTGGCCGGAGGCCTGAGAGCCGGCCTTAAAGCTCTTGGCCTCAAGCTTTTCACCGAAGAAAAGGCGACCTCGAACGTTCTGACAGTCTTTTATGCCCCTGAAGGCATTGCTCCCAAAGAAATTGTTTCAGAAATGCGCAATAAATATGGCATTCTCATTGCAGGTGGCCAGGAACAGTTCGCAGCAACCCTGCTGCGCATAACCACCATTGGTGCCATTGGCGAACGTGATCTGCTCGGAACCATCGCCCTTCTCGAAATGATTCTCAAGAAAAAGGGTTACCTTAAACAGACTGGTGCCGGTATCAACGCCATGATGGATTATTTTCTGAAACACGAGTGAACTGCCGCCACATTTCGATTCAGAGAGGTCTAAGATATGCCAGAATTGAATATTAAAGAAGAAGTCAGACCGGTTGAAGCCGCAGGGCTGGAGCTTGGCCTGCTT
The DNA here is from genome assembly GCA_028691595.1 of Candidatus Rifleibacteriota bacterium. GTDB lineage: Bacteria > Muiribacteriota > Ozemobacteria > Ozemobacterales > Ozemobacteraceae > Rifleibacterium. The sequence goes on along the minus strand of JAQUZA010000494.1, from coordinate 402 downwards.
GCCGACGAGATAGAGCATTACGGCCGGTTTAAAGCGAAAATTGCTTTTTCGACCATGCGCCGTGTTGCCGCCAACCCTGACGGAAAGTTGATTCTGGTAACGGCAATGACCCCTACCCCCGCCGGAGAAGGCAAAACAACTACCTGCATTGGCCTGGCCGACACATTCAGAGCCATGGGTCGCAAAGCGATGCTCTGCCTGCGTGAGCCCTCCATGGGGCCGGTGTTTGGTGTTAAAGGCGGGGCCACCGGCGGTGGCAAGAGTCAGCTGGTACCAATGGAAGAAATCAACCTGCATTTCACAGGTGATATTCATGCGGTAACTTCGGCCCACAATCTTCTGACCGCACTGGTTGCGAATCATAACCAACACGGAAACGAGCTGCGCATCGACCCCAAATCT
>JAQUZA010000493.1 GCA_028691595.1 Candidatus Rifleibacteriota bacterium | reverse complement strand
GGGCCATTCACAAGATACAGAATCTAGCCGGCGAAGAATTTGTTTTCGCCTGGATCGACCTGAACGATATGCACAAAAACAATTGTTCCCGGCAAAATCGCTTTAAGGAGTCGGGTCTGCGCCTTCTGGCAGCCGAGGGTTTGAAGTCAGGCTTCAAAATCGGCAACGAACTTTTTTCGATCAATGATACCCCTGAGGGCCTCAGGCTGATTTGTTCGCGACACCTGCCCCCCTCGCCACCGGTAATGGCAGTATTTTTTAACCTTCTGCAAACTGTTTTACCGGTTATCATTCTATTCATGCTCTGGAAAGCAGCCTTCAGAGTAAGATTCGACCTTTCAGCCAGCCTGCAGTTTCTGCTTATTTTTGGTCTAACTGCCACAACAGGCGTAGCCATTCTTCTTGTAGCTTCAATGGCATACCAGTATGAAAAACGCAATTCACTGGTTGCTGACTACAAACAACGGGCTGTCGAGATTCTTGAAAAGATAGACCGCAATTTCAGTGCGTCTTACGGTGACCTGCTGCACCAATACCGGCACCTCAACTCGCAGTTGGCCAAACCAGGTGCCGATGTGGCCAAAATTCTCGCCCCACTCTCGCTCGCCTACCAGGAAGAAAATCTCGCTTTCGCTGGTTACACTGACCAGGCAGGCAATTTTTTGTTCAAAGCACCAGAAACTCGCTCTAACAGCTCAACAGACACAATCGAGAGCAAGTATGCCAACCTCATTGGCGGCATTTCTATGCAGGTCATCCGCACCTTCAATTCTTCGAGAATCCCGGGCACGGTGTATTCAGCGAGTGACCCGGTTGGAATGCGCAGCCTGTCGAGCCGACCAGTCGAAGGCCTTCTCGCAAACCGTTCAACCCTGCAAAATATAACCTTTGACGGTGACGAAACCCTTACATTCATGGATCTTTCGTTCAATGAAACAGACACCGCTTCAGGCTGCCTTTTCATTGTCCATGAACCTCGCAAGATGCAGTTGAAATATCTTTCTCTCACAGGGCAAAACATTGCGCGAAGCACCGGGTTCGAGCTGGCTGCTTTTCCAAAGCGACACATTGAAAAAACCGCATATTTTCCACGCTTCTCTTATACCTCGGAGCTCCCATTATGGAAACTGCACGACCTGGTTAACCAGACTCAGGTTTCGAGTTTCAAACTCGGCAGAATCGATAACAAAGAAGTTCTGGTTGCGGCCATTGCCGGCCACAATCTAAAAAATTACAACCTCTTTCTGATCATGCCGTTTGAACAGATTCGCAATGAAGCCGGCCGACTTTCGGGCATTTTTATCCTGGCAACCGCCCTGTCGCTTCTCTTTATAACTGCCCTGAGTCTGGTTCTGGTAAAATCACTCATAAGTCCTGTAAGCAGGCTCGCTGCCAACGCCACAGCTCTTAAAAACTCACACAGCGATTTTGGTGAAACAGTTGTCTTTTCTGAGGCAAACGAGCTTGAAAGCATTTCAACCGGCCTTACCGACCTGATAATCAAGGTGCGTGAATTCAATGAGGGGCGTTCAGTAAAGCGCCACCTGCTGCCACCGGCGGCGTTAAAGGCCGGTCAAATAATACTCGACGGCTTTCAGATCACAAATTCACGTGAGGAAAAAGAAATTTTTCATTTTGCCCCAATCGAAGACAATCTGATCTTCGCTTTTTTAATGCGCACCGACCTCTCGGGCATAGAAGCTTCGCTGACTCTATCGATGGCACGCATGGCCGTAAGACTGATCACAGAAGAACTGAACGTTCATTCAGCATATCACTGCCTGAAGGATCTTGAGGAGTATTTTCGTATCAACCTGCGTCGCAAACTTGGTGGCGACATGGTTGCCATGCTTATCAACACCGCTGAACAAAAGTTGATTTATGCCGGATGCGGAGCCATCAAAATCATTCTTGTCGATGGCAGCACTGGAAGTCATGAATCATTGTCTCTGCCTGACTGTGAGCCCGGAAGTAGCGAATTTCATAAAACCGGCAACAATGAGGCCGCCTTTACCCCAGGAATGATAGCCATGGCTGTTTCCCCGGTTTTTTCAGACCTGTGCAAAGCCAGGCTCCAGCAACATCTTCCTGAATTTATAAAAACCCATCTTGCCGGCCAATCATTGCGGGAAACCATGCAAAGTCAGGTTGAACAGGCCTGCGCCACTGATTTCACCGAATCGGCAAGTTTGATCATCGCTCAGAACCTTCCCTCTGAAAAGGACAACTCATGCAACAGTCTAAGCTGATAGATTTTTTCAGAGAAACACTGTGTTTGATATCGGGCAACAAAATTGTCAGATGGCTTTTAATAATTATTTTAACCTGGGGTATTCCTTCAGCAATTTTCTGGGCCGGCCTGCACCTGTTTGTTACAGACAGGCTGACGCGCAACAGTTCACTCATCGCCGAAGAAATTGAACGCGGTCTTGATAACTACATTTACGACAGCCTCCCGGCCCGTTTTTTTCACCCCAGATTCAGCGGGCTTTTCAAACAGCTGAAGGGCCTTCCCTCAAACAACGAAGGGCTCGAAAAGATCCTGGCAGGGTTTGATAAGCAGTGGCGACCGGGTCTTGTCGAGATTTTTCTTTTTAACGGTGAGGGCAATGTTTTTCCAATTCGTGGTGCCAGGCCTGAACATGAACTGTTTTTCTCGCTTGCCAATTCTGAGTATGAGCGCGGCCAGATTTCGCCAGAACAGCTGGGCATGATTGGCAAGATTTTTCCGGCCCCTGATCTCATTCTTGCCCGCATTCGCGATCAGCGTGACAAAGTTATAGAACTCGGAAATCCCGACCGTTACTCTCTCTGCTATTTTGACTACGACAGATCAATCAAAAACCGCTTCGTAGCGGGAATTCTTGTTTTCGTTCACTTTAAGCATCTTCAGACGACCGACATTCTCGATGCTGTCATAACAGATCATAACCCCACCAATTTTGGCTATATCGGCCAGGAAAAAATCAGGCTTCCAGCTGTTCTTGAAGGCTTTGCCGCTGAGGGGCTGAAGGATTATTACGAACAGTATCCGACCAGCACCTTTGCCATGAACGACAGGCTGATAGGTATTAAACACCTTGATGAATACACGCTTCTTGTTGGCTCTTTTGAGAAACCAGGTGCTCCCGTTCTGATTCTTTCTCTGGTTTTTCTGCTGTTCGCGCTTGCGGGCCTGATGTTTTTGCGACTCAGCTACC
>JAQUZA010000492.1 GCA_028691595.1 Candidatus Rifleibacteriota bacterium | reverse complement strand
GCCGCCAGGGCCGCCGGGGCCGCCAGGGCCGCCAGGGCCGCCAGGCAAGCCTCCTGAACAGGCTAAAAGCGCTGCAGCAGATAAACGCAGCAGTCAAACCGTTCGCGTCGATATGCGCCGCCTCGATGAACTTATGAATCTTGTCGGTGAGCTGGTAATCAACCGAACACGCCTGCAGGACATCGGTGCGGCACACAAACTGAAAGACCTTAACGAAACCCTGACGCGCGTTTCCCAGATCAGCTCATCGTTACAGAATGTTGTCATGCAGGTTCGCATGGTTCCGGTCGAACAGGTGTTTGATCGATTTCCACGCATGGTTCGAGACCTTTCAAAGAAGCTCAACAAAAAAATCAACCTGGTTGTCGAAGGCAAAGAAACAGAAATGGACCGAACGGTTATCGACGAGATCGGCGACCCGATGGTTCACCTGATTCGCAACTCAATTGACCACGGAATCGAATCCCCGGAAGAACGAGTATCTAAGGGCAAATCAGAAGTTGGCACCATAACATTGGTTGCCAGACATGAGGGCAACAATGTTCTGATCGAGGTTAAAGATGACGGAAAGGGAGTCGACCCAACCATCATCAGCCGCCTGGCAATTGAAAGAGGCCTTTTTACCCCTGAACAGATGGCCAAAATGCCACCCGAAGAAATTATTAAAATCATATTTCTTCCGGGCTTTTCTACGGCCAAGGAAGTCAGTGACCTTTCGGGGCGAGGCGTTGGCATGGATGCGGTCAAAGCGAAGCTTGAAGACCTCAATGGTGTTCTTGAGCTTGAATCAAAAGTTAACGAAGGCTCGCGCGTAACTATTAAACTGCCATTAACTCTGGCAATCCTTCCGGCGCTGATGGTCAAGGTCGGCCCAGAAATGTTCGCGATCCCGCTAGGCTCAGTACTTGAAACAATGGACATCACAAAGCACGATATCAACATCGTTCAGCACCAGGAAGTAACCCTGTTGCGCGGTGATGTTCTGCCAATCATCAGACTTCGCAATGTTTTGAATGTTCCGACAAGTGAAGAAGAAGCTAAGGCACTTGAAGCGAAAGAAGACGAGCTATCGATGGTTGTTTGCGCTTCTGGCGAGAAACGTGCCGGATTTATGGTTGACGAGCTTCTCGGTCAGCAGGAAATCGTTATTAAATCTCTCGGAAACCTTCTTGGTGGGCTTCCTGGAATTATGGGCGCAACTATGCGCGGGGATGGCAGTATTGCACTGATTCTTGATATTCCTTCATTCTTTCAGAAAGGTCAGGCAATACAAACATGACAAGCCGGCATTTTAAGGAGGTTTCGGGTTGAACCTGGATCTTTCCGAATATATGGGTGCCTATATTGACGGCTCCCGCGAGAACCTCGACACCATGGATAGAATGTTGCTCAGTCTCGAGCAGAATCCTGCCAACATCGAGGCTGTCGAAGAAATTTTTCGCGCTGCTCACACTCTCAAGGGCATGTCTGCAACCATGGGCTTTGAGAAGATTGCTCACCTCACCCACGAAATGGAGAATATTCTCGACAAGCTGCGCAGCCACAAGATGGAAGTCTCGCCGGCCGTAATCGATCTGATTTTTGAGACTTTTGATGTTCTGCGCACTCTTGTAAATGACAGCATTGAGTCGACTGACTCAAATATTGATCTTTCAGAGCTTTCTGCCAAACTTTCGTCGATGGCGAGTGGTGGCGGTGCCACTGCGGCTCACGCGCCGACAGCGTCTACAGCAGCTTCTGCCACCAGAAAACCCAGCGAAAAATCTACACCCGCCGTAGATATAAGCGATATGGGCATGAGCGAATTTGAACTCAGTAGCCTTGAAGAGGCTGGAGATGACGGTCGCCATGTTCTTCTCATTCAGGTATCGCTGGTTGCGGATTGTCTATTGAAAGGGCCACGAATCTTCATGGTTCTGCGCACCCTCGACGATCTGCAATGTGACATTGTCAAATCAAACCCTGATGTCAAAGATCTTGAGAACGAAAAATTTGACCGGTCATTCAAGATGGTTGTTATCACAGACAAACAGCCAGAACAACTTCGTGATGGTATAGAGTCCATTTCCGAAATCGAAACCGTCGAAGTAACAGATATAACTGGAGGGAGCACGGGCGCTGCTCCGTCTGCACCTCCAGCAGCACCTCAGCCAGTGCCATCGCCGCCGAAACCAGCGCCTCAGGTCCAGGCTCCCGCTGCATCAGCTCCGCCCCAGGCACCGAGAGCACAGCCTGCCGCCCCTCAGCCCACCAGTAACGCCGCAACACAGGTTGCCGAGTATCACCAGTCACAAGCTCAGCAGGCGCAGGCAAACACCCAGAATTCTTCGGCTGCACCCGGAGAACAATCTCAGGAAACTGAAGAAGAAGAAAAAGTTAAAGAAGTAATTGAGCTGGTTCAGCTGGTTACCTTCACCATGGCCGGTGAAACCTATGCGCTTGAAATAAAGCAGGTAGAAGCAATCATCAACCTGGTTCCCATCACCAGAGTTCCGAAGGCACCGATGCACATCGATGGAGTCATCAACCTGCGCGGTGAAATTGTGCCGGTTATCAATACCCGCAGAAGGTTGAGACTTGCAGAGCTTGAGCGCAAACCCAGCAATCAGATAATCATTCTTTCTTTCGAAGAAGAGAAGGTGAAGGCCGGTTTTCTCGTAGACAGTGTCCAGGAAGTCATCAGGCTGCCGGAAACTGCAATAGAACCGCCCAGTCGCGTCAGCGAAAGTGTCGATGTTGAATACCTGCGTGGAGTCGGCAAAATAGACAACAAAATTATCATTCTCCTGAATGCCAGTCGCATTGTTTTTGGCAAAATGGCCGAATCTGCGGTTTAACCCGATCCAGAAAAGCAGAAATTCCTTCATTATCATCAATCATAGAGTTCGTAGAAGCTCATTTTTTTGAGCCTGAGCCGTGGCCTGCAAAGCGCCTATACAGCATAAGTCTTGAGAAATATTTCGACTTGTGCTAGGCTGACGGCCAAAGCTACAGGTATTGTGAGGATTCAATGTATTCAATAAATAAAAAAGTGCCGGGCAGCATTCGCAAATATTATATTAACCCGGTTGCTGAAGGTCTTGTTCTGGCTTCTATTGCGCTCTTTCTTACGGCCATCACGTCTTTTTTCATATATCATCATGCTCTCAGTGCCATCAAAGCCGAGATAAGAGATGGTTTATTCCGCACCGCTTCTGGTAT
>JAQUZA010000028.1 GCA_028691595.1 Candidatus Rifleibacteriota bacterium | reverse complement strand
ATCTGTCGGCGAGAAAAATTACGTCTTCTGGCCTTTCGCGCAGTGGTGGAATGTGCAGGCTGAACACAGAAATTCTATAGAACAGATCTTCTCTGAAACTGCCTATCTGGCACTGTGCCTTCAAGTCACGGTTGGTGGCCGCAATCATTCTGGCATTGAAGCGAATAAGCTGTGACCCGCCAACGCGCCTGAATTCCTTTTCCTGAAGGGCTCGCAGTAATTTGGGCTGTAACGTAAGCGACATTTCGCCTATTTCGTCAAGAAAGAGAGTCGAATTGTCGGCCTGTTCAAACTGACCGGTCTTGCGTTCAACCGCGCCGGTAAAGGCACCCTTCTCGTGACCGAAAAGTTCACTTTCGAGGAGCGTTTCGACAATGGCGGCGCAATTAACAGAGATCATTTCAGCGGCTGACCGGGGGCTGTTCAGATGAATGAACTCAGCCATGCGTTCTTTGCCGGTGCCGGACTCACCGGTTATCAGCACGGTAACATCCGTTCCGGCAACTTTGGCGGCCGTTTCAAGAAGCTTTTTAACAACCGGAGAAGCACATGGAAACGGGTCTGACGATTTGCGTGCGTTCGTTACCTGCTTCTGTTGCTTCTGCAGGCGATTGAGGTCGAGCACCCGGTTGACGGTCAGTATCAGATCATCGACATGCGGCAGGGGCTTGGTAAGGTAATCAGATGCCCCTTCTTTTATTGCCTCAACGGCAGATGGTATTGACCCATGCGCGGTAAGAAAGATAACCGGCAGACCTGGCAGCTTTTCGTGCAGCCGGTGCATTAACTCACGGCCATCGATTCCAGGCATGATAAGATCAAGCACCGCCACATCAATAACGCGCCGAAGTGCCGTTTCAAGGGCCTCGCGCCCTGAAGCTGCCGCGAGAACTTCATAGCCGGCATCAGTCAGAACTGCGCTGACCATGGTGCGAAAGGCGGCTTCATCATCGACGACCAGAATGGTTGCTTTACTTTCTTTTTTCATGCTCTGGTTTCCAGTTTCAGGGTCAATTCGGCGGTAATCAACCCGCCGGCGGCATTATACAAACGCAGACAGCCATGCATGCTTTCTGCAAGCTTGCGACTGATCGGCAGACCCAGGCCATAACCCCTGGCCTTTGTCGATACGAAAGGTTCAAAAATATCTTCGAGCATTGACTCAGAGAGCGGTTCACCCTTATTGCTGACCCTTATTGAAGCCGAACCTGCAGCAGAAAACAGCCCAACTTCAATCGTATTATGACTTTCAGAAGCATCGACAGCGTTCTTGAGCAGATTCAAAAGTATCTGGCGAACAGCGTTTTCATCTGCCCGGCAGATTATTTCAGTTGCGGGCAATTTAAGGTCGATGTGCACGGTCTGATGCTGCTGTCTGAATAGATCTACAGTGTTGCCGACAACAGCGCCTGCGTTTAGAGATACTAAATTGCATTGCAGTGGCCTGGAAAAGTCGAGAATGCTGCTGGTCAGGTCATCGAGCCTGAATGTTTCCTGCTCGATGGTCTGTATCAGATTCAACTCGGTTTCTGCAGATATTTTCTTCTGCAATAACTGTGCAATTCCACGAATCGCACCAAGAGGATTTCTGATTTCGTGGGCAAGCCGTGCCGACATTTTGCCGATAGCAGCCAGGTGTGACTCTTTTTGCATTTCTGCCTGCATTCTGGTCGATCGTTGCTGAAATAGAAGCAGAATGCTCCAGAGTATTGTTAGAAAGAGCCAGACAAAGGGCCAGAGATATGTTTGGTAGATCAGGGGCCTTACCAGCCCACGATCAGGGCCTATAAACACAAATACAATACTCAGGCGTGACTGGTTCTGTCGGCTTTCTTCACCTGGTGCAGAATTTTCATCCAGGCCTCTCAGCCATCTTGGCCCACGACCCCCAGAACCCTGCTGCCTGCCTGTTTCGCTGCCTGAACCAGGCCCGGAAAACCTTCGATAAACTGAGAGTCGGTCGTTGAGAATTGCGGCACCGGTTTCAGCGGGAAGCTGCCCGGCCGCAACCAGTAGCCCGGCCTCTTTTGAAAAACTTGCAACGATAAGATCACCCTGCATGACCATAGCAGCAACTATTTCACTGTCATCGGCAATTAGAGTCTGCAATTGGTCTGGGTTTTTCAAGACAGCACCGGGTGAAAGCGGCCCTTCATGAATTACCCGGGCAAAGATTTCTTTGCCTTCGCGCTCGGCAGCCCATTGAAGTAAGGGAGCCACCTGAGCTGCGTTCCAGCCAGCCATGAGAATTGCAACAAGCCCTGAAAGGATAACGATAACCGGAGTGAATGCCAGAAGAAATTTCCGGGTCAAATGCCCGGTTGATGGCTTATTGCCTGTCGGACTTTTCTGGTTGCTGTCTAAAGTTGATTCGGTCATGCTCTGCCTTTTTCTCGCTGTAATGATTCTACTCGTAATGAACTGTCACGAGCAAATTTTATTCCAGCCGCAGAGAGAACATCTGCGGGGCATAACATGCTGATCCAATTCAGCCCGGCAACAGAGAATGCGCGTTCAGTTCAAACAACGCAAGACTGGTATCTACATGCAAAGCCTTGCACTTCGAGAGTGCAGGATCTTGCACTTAATTTTAAAACTATTCGTATCGCCCGGGCGCAAAAACCTTGTTAAACCTTTGTTGATAAGGGTTTATGTCAAGTTGTCAAACTCTGGCACGGGCATTGCATTAGTAATGATTGTCCGCAAAACTACTGGAGGTTCGAAATTGAAAAATCTGACTCTTTTATTTGCAATGATGGTTGTTATGGCTTTGTTTACCGGTTGTGCCAGCACTGGCTCTGATTCAGCAGAGGTTGCTTATACTCCGCCCGATGAAGAGATTTCGGCAATTGAGGCCAGTCTGCTTGTAGATAGAACTCTGGCGGCATCGGTCATCAGCTCTGCTGAAGATGCAAGCATCAGAGCTGATACAGCAGAATTAAGCGGCTCAAAAAGATATAGAAACCGCAATTACCAGGTTGAAGGTGCGGCAGGTGGAATGGCTCTAAGACGAGGAGATGGCAGCTGCCAGGTTGAAGTAACTGCCGAGGGGTTGCGTATTGGTCTTGAGCAATGCGTTGTTGAAAAAGCCGCAGACGGTTCTATCAAAATTACCCGCGGGAACGGCAGTGTTATTCAGACTCCTGTTCCTGACTCGACCGGTGTGCCCGCTTCTCTTAGCGTAGATGGTATTGAATGGCAGATAACCTTTGGCGAAACCGTAGATTCACCGCTCGCAACCATGAAAAATACGAAGTCAGGCATGATTTTAACGGTGACAGAGCTCGATGACGGAAGTCTCACAATTGTCAGAGACAGCTCGGAAGTTTACAGCGGCCGCTGGGCCAGTGATGGTGATCTTGAGTTCACCGATGGCCAGGGTCAGAGACGCAGGTATCGCTACGGACGTAACAAGTGAATCACTTGAACCAGTTCAAAATTTTATACGGAGGTAAGACTATGAAAAAGCTCACAATCGTTCTTGTTGTAACCATGCTGCTTGGCGTTGGTGTGGTAATGGCTCAGAGCAGCAGTTCTTCAGATGTGGCGCAGCAGTCACAGGTGGTGCTGAAAGCAGATATTGCAACCTCTGACAATACTTCAACCGTGGCGCAGAGCAAACCGGCAACATGCCCGGGTGACGGCCGTGGCTACGGTGATGGAACCCGTAAAAAACCCAGAGACGGTACCGGCTTTGGTGCCAAAGCAGACAAACGCCAGTATCGCAACGCTGCTGAAGATAAAGGTCAGGGCAAGGGTCTTAAAAATGGCCAGGGCAAGCAGAATCGCAAGATGCTGCGCAATGGTCAGGGCGCTCAGAATGGTAATGGCCAGCGCCTGCGCAAGCGCGATGGTTCATGTGGCCTCACCGGCAATTCCTCATCAGTAACCGTACCAGCAGTGCCTTCATCTAAGCCATGAAATAGCTCTGGTAAAATAAAATCCCCCGGGTTGCATGTGCAGCCCGGGGGATTTTGTTTAAACGCTTTTTTGCTTCAATTATTTATCTTTGACAGGGCGAAGGATTTTCAGGGCGACACTTTCGGGAACTTCAACATAGTGCATTACTTCCATGCTGAAACTGGCGCGACCTTGCGACAGTGAACGCAGATGCGTCGAATAGTTGAACATCTCGGCCAACGGCACATGGCACTCAACGGTGCGCAGATCGGCGCGCATTTCCATGTTGACGACCTTGCCGCGACGTGAGTTGATATTGCCGATGATGTCGCCCAGATACTGTTCGGGGGTTTCGATCTCGACGCGGGTATATGGCTCGAGCAGCACCGGAGATGCTTTTGCCAGACCGGTTCTCATGCCGTCAATGGCAGCTGTTCTGAAGGCAATGATGCTGCTGTCTACTTCATGATAAGAACCATCAGTTAAGGTTACTTTAACATCGGTGATTGGCTTTTTGGCGAGAGGCCCTTCTTTGAGAGCATCCAGAACCCCATTTTCGATCGCCGGGAAAAAGGTGGATGGGACGGTGCCGCCTTTTACATTGGTCTCGAAGATAAAGCCACCGCCGCGGGGCAGAGGTTCAATATCCATCAATACGTGACCATATTGACCACGGCCACCACTCTGCTTCATACACTTGCCTTCGGTTGAAACAGAGCGCCTGATACCTTCGCGGTATGCAACCTGAGGGGCTCCAACGGTGGCTCCGACATTAAATTCGCGCAAAATGCGGTCAACGATGATTTCAAGATGCAGTTCGCCCATGCCTGCAATGATGGTTTCGCCGGTTTCTTCATCCATCGAGGCTTTGAAGGTCGGGTCTTCATCCATGAGGGTGTGCAGAACCGTGCTGAGCTTTGCCAGATCTGCCTTGGTTTTTGGTTCAATTGCCACTGAAATTACTGTTTCAGGGAAAGTGATTTTTTCAAGAACCGGCGAATCTTTGTCATAGGCGAGGGTGTCGCCGGTGCCGATTCGTTTGAGACCGACAATCGCAACGATATCACCGGCTTGAGCGGTCTGAAGATCCTGGCGCTGATTGGCATGCATCTGAAGAATGCGGCCAACGCGCTCTTTGGTGCCACGGGTGACATTGTAAATCTGATCACCAACATTGAGAACGCCTGCATAGATACGGGTATAGACAAGTTTGCCGATGTGGGGCATCGAGGCTACTTTGAAGGCCATTGCTGCCAGTGGCAGTTTCGGGTCAGCAGCAATGCTGATTTCTTCAAGAGTGTCCTGTTTAAAGGCAACAGATTCTGGAATATCGAGTGGTGACGGAAGATAGTTTACAACTGCATCGAGCAGGGCCTGAACGCCTTTGTTGCGAAAGGCAGAACCGCATAATACCGGCACGACTTTGCCGGCTATTACCGCTTCACGCATGGCTTTCATGATCAGGTCAACTTCGATCGGTTCGTCGGCCATATAGCGTTCAAGAACTTCGTCATTGCAGGCACCAAGGGCATCTATAATGCGAATTCGTGCCGCTTTTGCTTCTTCAAGCAGATGAGCCGGTATGTCGTTCGATTCAATCATCTGCCCGGCAGCGTCTTTTTCTGAAGGTGCCCAGATGCGACTGGTCATACTTATCAGGTCGATGTGGCCCTGATAATTCTCTTCGCTGCCTATGGGAAGTGTCAGCACCAGTGGCTGTGATTTGAGGCGCTCTCTGATCTGGGTTACAACCCGCTCAAAGTTTGCCCCGGTGCGATCCATTTTATTAACAAAAACCATTCTTGGGACATTGTATTTGTCAGCCTGACGCCACACTGTTTCTGACTGGGGCTGAACGCCGGCAACAGCACACATTAGAACAACGCAGCCGTCGAGAACGCGCAAAGAGCGCTCAACTTCAGCCGTAAAATCGACGTGACCTGGAGTGTCGATGATGTTGATGTCGCAGTCGAGCCAGTGGCATTTGGTTGCAGCACTGGTTATGGTTATGCCGCGTTCCTGTTCCTGGACCATCCAGTCCATGGTGGCGGTGCCGTCATGAGTTTCACCGATCTTGTAGTTGCGGCCGGTAAAATAAAGAATTCTTTCAGTGGTTGTGGTTTTGCCAGCATCAATATGGGCAATAATGCCGATATTTCTGACTCGTCGCATATTTTCGAGCTGCATATTAAGAGTGTGTCCTTTTTGTAAATCTATGTACTGCGAGGAGCCGTCATAAAACTCTGCCGAATGAACCGGTAGAACTGCGATTCGCGTAGAAAAATTAATATGCTCCAGATGTTGAGGAGCAAATACTCTACACCAAAAACAATGTACCAGTCAAGCAGCAGTTTCGTGACGTTCTGAGTGCGGGTTTCCTGAGCAACTCAAACAATGCAGGCCGAATCTTCGTCACAGCTTTGGGCATGCATGACGCAGACCAGCCTGCAATGATAAAGAAGCAAGGTTACTTGCCCGGGCCGGCAAGAAAGGGCTTGAGGTCGGGAAATTGTTGAAAAACCGGCAGGTCGAGCGCAGCCTGCTTGAAAATGTCTGAATTTTCTGTTCGGGCAAAGCCTTCAGACATATTTTCCTGGTATTGTTGAATTTCCTGCCCCATTGTTTCGAGCTGTTTTTTTGCGGCTGCCATATTCTCACGAAAAACAGCCACGGATTTTTCATCTTTTTCCACACGTTCCTGGGCATTTATAAGCGTTTTGTAAGGTTTCTGGCGATCGGATTCAAGTTTGCTCAGCTTTTCTCTTGCACTGGTCAACTGCTTCTGTTTGGCTTCTCTCTTTTTGGCGTTCGGCTCAGTGCCAGATTCTGACTGCAGTTTGGCTATTTTTGTTTTCAGTTCGGCAATTTTCTTATCCTGCCTGGCAAAGTAATCTGGCTCATCAGCTTTGGCCTTGTCTAGAGCTTCACGGCTTTTCTGCAGACGTGCTTCAAGCCCGGCAAGTTGTTTGTCGATTTTTGTCATACTTTCTCCGGCCATTTCATTACCGCTTTGTTTGCCAATCATGCTGCTTTTCAAGCTGTCCATATTTTGCAACATGCGTACCTGAAGCAGGCGTGTCTTGACCTCGTGAAAATCGGCTTGAGACATACCTGTCTGCTCGCAGGCATTCTTTTCGGCATTCAAAATGCCACTGCCGAGTTCAAGAACATTCTTGATGGCTTCCACTGCCTGATGCGTGCTGCTGGCATTCTCTGGTGAATTTGTCTTGTCGTTGAGAGCACTGGTTGCTGCGCTGGCTTTTCCCTGGGCAATTGCCATGGTTCTGGCAAAAAGTTCGACCCTGCTTGCTTCAATGGCAGGCTTGCCCGTGAAAACTGCCGGTTCAGCCGCAGATGCTGCGTTAGTGAGCGTAAAGATTGCAGAAAATGCTAATAGTGCCGTTAAAAGAATGTGTTTGTGCATGCGTGTTTCCTTTTATTATTTTCGGGCTGCAGCAGCCTTAACTTTGCCAAGATACCAGGATGCGCCGGCATTGAAGCCGGAAACAAAACCTTTGTAACCATCCCAGGGCGAGTAATCTCCTTCAGATGAAAAACCTGCCAGGGAAACTTTGCCGCTCAACAGATCGATGCTTGCATCCCCAACCGGTATTTCGAATGAATCACCGACTTTTCCGAGGTGTTCTGTAAGGCCCCCCAGAAATTTCGCTGTATTTTCAGCTGCTTCAGCAGCGGAGTTTCCCTGAAGAATAAATGCTGACATCCCCCATATCGATGTTTCAACGCCTTTCCAGAAACCGAGGGCCAGGCCGGCTCCGTCGGGAATAAGAGCCTGAATTATACCTTCGCCGGCAATTGTTCCCCTTTCGCCACTTTCAAGAACGCCTATGGTTGCATAGGTTCTGGGGTCGATTTCGAGCCACGCCCAGAAGGGCTGATTATTAACTGTGGCAGGTGCGAGCGGGAACAGGACGACTGACCTGGTGGCACGCAATGCCTTTAGTGTTCTCTCATTCACACCACGGCTGGCAGCAAACTTCAGCCAGGTGTTTTTCTGTTTTCCTGAACCAGCTATGACTTGCAGTCGATTGTTGCCCCAGAACTGAAAAACTCCCAATCCCTGCATGATTCTGGCTTCGAGATCGGTCACATAAATTCCGGCGGCAATTCTGAAGGCTTGAACGGCCTGTTCATCTCCAGACATCCCGGGTTGAACGTTGACCAGATCAAGGCGAGCTTCAAAAGCGCCGTTGGCATCGGCACAGCCGGTTAAAATGAATAGTCTTGGTGTTTTGTTGCGGCTGAGCGTAAGGTTGAGGCTTTCTTGCAGATTCTTTTCATATTCGGTCTGGGCGATGATGAAAGCGGCTAACCTGGCATGGGCAAACCATTGCCAGAGCGAAAAATGATCGGGCGCTTTTTCGGTTCTTGCTTCATTCCAGCGCTTGCTAAGATCTTCAGCCTGTTCTGGCGAAATATCGGGGATTCCAAGAGCAATACTGTGAAGACGATCTTTTAAGCCCCTGGTATCAAGTTCGCGTTCGAAATCAGGCCAGGAAATACCTTTGCCCGAAATTGTAATTCTTTCGCGCACCGGCTTCCAGTTATTGAGGTCAATGCTGTTCTGGCCTTCACTCGTCCCCCAGATTCCCATGACTCTGACTTTGAGGCTCTTCTCGCCGTCTTTTCCAGGTTCTTCTCTATAAAAAATTTCAAAGGGAGTCTTGCATGTATCAGAGATTGAAAGTGTTGTCTTAAGCATCTTGAAAATACGGGCTTTGTTGGTGCCACCGCTCAGGGCCGATGCTGCAGCGCCTGTTTGTGCCGCAGCACTCTCAGCAACCGGTTCAGCCTCAACGAGTATTTCGAGCTCCAGATGATTGTCTTCTGCTTTGGCATCAGGGCAAATCAATGGCGGGCTAATGCTCTGAGGCTTTTCGCTGGTGGTTCCGCCAGCATCAACCTCTTTTTCGCTGACCGGGTTTCGCTTCTGGCGGCGATTGGCAATAGCAAGCTGGTTCAGCCTGGCTGCCAGTTGTTTCTCAAAGGCTTCGGGAAATGTCGGCACGGTTTCGTCATTGACAGAAAGCAACCAGGCAGGGATGTTTGGCACTTTCTGACTGGCAAGTGGGGCAGTAAGAGGCAGACCTTCGGCTGCGAGCAGATATTCACCGGCTCCGGGCATTTTGAAAACCGCAATGAATCTTGTTTCCTGGCCATCGGGCACGAAATTTTCATCGCTGGCTGCAAACAGTAATTTTTGATTGATGCTGTCAGGGTAGATACGAACCTGGTTGCCATCTGCATCTTTTTTGCTTGATAAAGCACCGAGATTCTTTTTGTCAGCTTTATTCTTTTCTTCTTTAACAAGTCGCTGACCTGGTTTTAACAAAAACCCCTGATCTTTGAGGTCGGCCCGACCCAGGTATAACAATTTTGCAAGTCTGGTAGCATTGCCGTCTTGAAGGTCAGCAACGGTGGCATCTACAACATACCAGTCGCCGGCTCTGCCGTTCAAGCCGCTTATTTTGCCATGGGCATTGATTTTGAGTTTGAGGCCGTTGCCTTCTGAATCCCATGAGCGGTTTTCAGTTATGCCCGCAGATGGCTCTGAGGGATTCAGCCCTATGAGGGTATCTTCGCCCCTCATATCGACGCATAGAGTTCCTGAGGCTTTTGCAGCAAGTTCTGCCGGCAATAAAAATGCCTGCTTGAAGTGGTTGGCCGAGCCTGGTGCCAGTTTCGCCTTTTCATAAAACCCTCCCGGCAGCAGGCCTGTAACTTCTGATACCGGTCGACGTACCGGGCCGGCTTCGGTTGGTAAAACCAGATACATACGTGATTTTGGCTCAAGATCGAGAAGCGCCTGCACCTGTGATTCAATGATAAAGTCGATGGTGCGCCAGACAAGGTGCTGGCCAGCAGTTGCGCCAGATAATGGTGAGACAAAGTCTTCGACTGCGTTAATTTGAATGTTGAAGGCTGAACCAAGTTTGCCGGCAGGAGATTTCGGCAGGCTGGCGGCTCTAAGGCCGGCCGCTTCCATTTTGCCGGCAATAACCATACTGCAATGACCGTAACTATGGTCATAATAATCTATTGAGCCATTGGTAAGGCCCTGGTCTTCAGAAACGATGAAGACTACCTTGCCTGATAGCGGTTGCCCCGGTTTTATGCTGATTGCATTACTGCCAAAAGGCAAAATAGAGTCAGAAAGTAGCCAGGTGGCCGGCGAACACGGGCAGGCAGGCTCGTTGTTCCAGCGCAGGTAAAGATGTCGACGCAGATCATTTATCTGGTAGGGGGGGATGGCTTTGATATTTGTGGCTTCATTGGCTGAACTTTTTACCCATCTGGCAGGGTGCTGCGCTCCGTCAGGGTAGACCAGAACATCCTGCTCTGGAAGCATATTGGTCAACTCAAGATCAAATGTTGCAAACAGCTTGTTCTTAGGCGCTTTGATACCGCTCAATGATTCATAAAGAGCCATCTGCCTGATCAAAAATCTGCAGGCATCGTTTTGCCCTGTGACATCGAGATTTATGGTCATTCTTGCATTGCCCGGTTCAGTATCGCCAGTTGCGGCATTTGTTGAAAGGCTTCTATCAATATTATCCAGGTCAGACCCTGTTCCGGTGACTGGTGTTTCACTCTCGCTTCCATCGTTGCCAGCCCGTTTTCTGGCGGGCGCAACCTGTTTGCCGACAAACTCGTCGGTCATATCTTCAACGCTTATTTGCAGACTGTCTATGGCTTCTCTGGTGCCTGAGGCAGGTGTTGCAATTGGCGGCAGTTCAAAAACCCCGTTGCCGGAAACGCTTACCGGTAAGCCTTCTGTCTGAGGCATCTGCCATACAAGCTCAAAGGGAGAATGATTTTCTTTTACCGGTTCGGCCACCCTGGCCAGTAACTTATTGATAGTATCTTCAAGTGCCGCCAGGCTGTCGGCGATAATTACTTCTCCGCCGCTTTTTCTGGCAGTTTCTATGAATGGTGATGCTCCCGACTTGTCAACCATGCCGATCCACATTGAAATGATACCTTCATCTTTTATTCTTGCCAGGAGTCGGTTAAGCCTTTCTTCCTGCTTTTTGTCGCGGGTTTTGATTGCTGCATCGGTAAGAAACAGCATGTAGCGGCGATTTGATGGTACCGAGAAGAGTCCTTTAAGTGCAACTTCGAGTGCTTTAAGAACCTCGGTTCCACCGCCGCCTTTAAATGCTGCCAGGCCGCTATGATTTCGGGCGCGATTGCTGGTAGCTGTCTGGGTTATTTCAGTCTGTGAGTCAAAATCAAGAATCTGAACAAGTGCATTGGCAGGCAATTGTC
Source organism: Candidatus Rifleibacteriota bacterium (assembly GCA_028691595.1). Classification (GTDB taxonomy): domain Bacteria; phylum Muiribacteriota; class Ozemobacteria; order Ozemobacterales; family Ozemobacteraceae; genus Rifleibacterium. The sequence continues at coordinate 3,697 of JAQUZA010000028.1, read as the reverse complement.
TGAGCATGCGATGAAGAGTGTTTTTGGCCAGTTCACGCCGGTTGCCGGTCTGATTTTTGTCAAGATTGCTGTTCATTGAGCCGCTGGTGTCAACACAGATGCTGATTACTGGCCTGATACCGTTGCCGGCCTGTTGGGGTCGTCTGTAAGTCAGCAGGTATTCGCGGGAAACGATTGTTTCCAATCTTGAAAATACTTCAGACAGGCTTTTTTCGTCGGCGCTCTGAAATATCCCGCCGGAAAGGTCGGCGAGGCGTGCGAGCGTTTGCGTATCGGCATTATCGCCAAAGCCAATGGTAAATACCGGAATCTTTGCTGCTGCAACCTTCAAAAAGACTTCTTTTTCGTCCGCTTTGCTGCCTGGGCCGGTATCGTTATGATTGGCATCGAATCCGTCGGTGAAAACAACCAGTGCCGGTCTCGATGACCCTTTAAGCCGTTCAAGACCAAGGATTACGCTGTCACGAAGACAGGTTGCGCCATCGGGTTTAATCGCCTTAACTGCTTTTACGAGCTCGGGCCTGGTTTTTGCCTTCACCGGTCTGGGTTTCGTATCGAAGTCGATTACTTCAATAATTGCTTCTGCTGGTAATTTTTCGATGAATTCCACTGAGGCATTAATTGCCGTCTTCATCGATTTTTTCATTGAACCCGAACTGTCGAGCAGCAATATCAGGTGAAGAGGTGCGTCAGATTGCTTTAGATCAATAATTTCAGCCGGCAGCGATCTTTCAAATGCCTGCAGATGCTCGATTGCCGGGGTAAAAGTTGAAAGGCCCGCCGGCAGTGCAAAGCGGCTGATTGCAAGGCTGGTATCAATTGCAATGCTGACTTGCCTGATTTCGAGCCGTCTGGCGGTTTGTTTAGAGTCATTTTCCAGACTAATTTCTTGTGAAGGTGCCCATCTGACGACCGTTCTTCGGCCACTGCTGACCGGAATAAGTCTCGCATTCTCGGTGCCGTTATCAAAACGTTTGAGAGACCAGTATCCAGCTGGTAATCTGAAAATTACCCGTCCATCAGGAGTGGCAACTCCTTTCTCCATGCCATTTTTGAAGTTGGGATGTTTAATTTTGAAACCTTCCGGGCTCACAGACACTGGTGAATTGCCAGACCCGGTCAGCAAAATTTCCCCGAGCTGATCGCCGGGCAAAAAAGGTTCAAGGTCAGCAAAGCGTTCAATATAAACCGAACACGACGCACTTTTACCTGAAATTGAGACATCATACGGCCCCGGCATCTGTGGCAAGTCGTCTATGAGCTGGTTTGTGCCGTTTTTTGCCTCTGCTCTCGCGGAAAATCTGTATTCATATTCTGCCAGCCCGGTTTTATGCTTTGCTGTAATCTTGATGCCGGCAAAATCGTCGTCCTGACCGAAAACAATTCTTAGAGCTGAAAACTTTTCTCCATTATGAGTGTAGTTGATTTGCTGAGGTTTTTTTGTGGCGGCTCCCTGCCATATAAGCTCTGTACCATATGCATTGCCGGCCGAAAGCATCAAAATAAAAATTGACAGCAGCAGTGTTTTAAAGGGTGAATTATGCATGAATGACCTCTTATCCTCACTAAATTTATGCCGGGATAATATCATTACCATGCAGATTTGAACAGCCCTGAATTTGCTATCGGCAATTAGAGGCATCAGACAGGCGTGCTGTTACCGCTTATGCCTGGTTTGCCTTTCTGGACTGTTGTGCTTCTCTATTTTACTCTTTAAGCTCGTTCCAGTTGGTATGAAAAAACTGCCCGCGCGGTCGGTCGAGGCGCTCGTAGGTATGGGCCCCGAAGTAGTCGCGTTGTGCCTGCAACAGATTTGCCGGCAATCTTTCGCAGCGGTAACTGTCGTAATAGCTGAGGGCAGAACTCATTGCCGGCATCGGAATGCCGCAATCGATGGCGACCTTGAGAACTTCCCGCCAGCTTTGCTGCGCTTCTGCGACAACCTGGGTGAAATAGGGAGCCAGAAGCAGATTGGCCAGAGACGGTTCTGCCAGGAACGCATCGTTGATGCGGTCAAGAAATCTGGCGCGGATAATGCAGCCGCCGCGCCATAGAAGGGCTATCTGGCCAAAATTCAATTTCCAGTCGTGTTCTTGTGATGCCGCTCGAAGCAGCTGAAAGCCCTGGGCATATGAGCATATTTTGGCGGCATAAAGAGCTTTGGCAATATTGTCGATAAGGGCCTGGCGATTGCGGTTGTATCTGCCGGAAGGCCCTTTCAATATCTGCCGTGCGTGCAGGCGCTCTTCTTTTATGGCAGAAAGACTGCGGGCAAAAACCGCTTCGGCAATCTGAGGAATGGCTACTCCGAGGTCAAGGCCGGCCTGGGATGTCCATTTTCCTGTGCCCTTCTGGCCGGCCGTATCAAGAATAATATCAACTGTGGGTTTTCCTGTTTCTTTGTCAGTTTTTGCCAGAATATCTGCGGTTATTTCTATCAGGTAAGAATCAAGATCTCCGGTGTTCCAGGCTCTGAACACTGAACTCATTTCGGCTGAAGTCATGCCAAGGCCCTTAGCCATAAGGTGATAAGCTTCGCAGATGAGCTGCATATCGCCATACTCGATGCCATTATGTACCATTTTGACGAAATGCCCGGAGCCATCTGGCCCAACCCATTCGCAGCAGGGTATGCCGCTGTCTACGCTGGCCGCAATTGACTGAAAAATCTCTCTTATGGCCGGCCAGGCAGCCGCGTCACCACCTGGCATGATCGATGGCCCGGCCAGAGCGCCTTCTTCACCACCAGAAACGCCAGCTCCGACGAAAAGAATCTCACGTTCGGCGGCTTCTTTGCAGCGTCTTATGGTGTCATGATAATGGCTGTTTCCACCATCGATAAGAATGTCGCCCGGTTCAAGCAGGGGAATCAGGGTTGTCATGAGTTCATCGACGGGTTTCCCGGCTTTAACCATCATCATTATCCGGCGCGGTTTTTTTAAACACACTGCCAGCTTAACCAGGCTGTGGCAGGCGATAAAATTTAGATTTTTGCCGCGACCATTGATAAATTCGTCAACCTTTTCAGTGGTGCGGTTATAACATGCAACTGTAAAACCGTTTCTTTCCATGTTCAGCATCAGGTTTTCACCCATGACGCCAAGGCCTATCAGTCCAATGTCAGCATGATTGTTCATTTGCTTTTCTCCTGTAAAGGCCTGAAAATATGGTTCTCACTTAAACCGGTCATATTTATCTGGTCAATTTTTCGATATTATACCAGAGTTTTATATGCAGATGAGGCAAAAAATGTTACGATTGCCGCCCGTTTTGAGTGTTATCAGCAGAGGATCGTCCGCTGAATTCCAGGCTTACGCCAGAGGAAAGTGCAATTCGAAAGGTGCTTTAAATTTTGCATGCCTGACCAAAAAGGTCTAATCTTGTCAGATAATTTATTGTTTCAAGTCAGGGAGCAGCTAAAATGCAGAATAACGATGCAATTGCAGAAGAATGGAAAAATTCGCTTGGCCTCATCAAGCACCCGGAAGGTGGGTGGTTCGCCGAGGTTTATCGTTCAGAAGGGCTTATCGACAAAGCCTTGCTAAAAGGTCATGGCGATGCCCGCCCTTTTATGACTTCGATTTACTTTATGCTTGCACCAGGTGAGGTATCGAGGTTGCATCGTCTTAAATCTGACGAAATCTGGTATCATCATGCGGGTGCAAGCATGGTTGTGCATCAGATAAGTGAAGCCGGC
>JAQUZA010000491.1 GCA_028691595.1 Candidatus Rifleibacteriota bacterium | reverse complement strand
GCAAGGTATTGTGTGCGGGAGTAGCTCAGTTGGTAGAGCATCAGCTTCCCAAGCTGAGGGTCGCGGGTTCGAACCCCGTTTCCCGCTTAGAAAGGCAAAAGCCGCTTAAACAGCGGCTTTTGTTGTTTTAGATCAGGTCGTTTTCAGGCATTTTATGGGCCAGTTTGTGGTCCACATAATACCAGTTGCAGCAAACCTTGCGGATAACAGTACCGGTGGCCGGATATCCAGAGGCCAGACATTTTTCGGCACTTCTCGATCAGGCCGGAGCGAAGATCTTTGAGCCCGGCAAAGGGGTAAACCTTGTTTTCGCTGAATATCGCCTGCTTGCGCTGATAAATCGTCGCTACCCGGTTAGTATGATCGGTTATATCGAAGTCACTGTCTTCGTTGTGCTGCTGCTTGAAAAAATCTGGCAGCATTTTCAAGGGGGCAAAAACTTAACAGGCGCAAGTCTGGTATAATTTTTGAAGTATTTTTGCAGGAGTAACAGATGAACATTATCAGACTCACCCTCATCATGACTCTTCTGGTTGCCTTTTTACCGGTAATGGCCGCAGCTGAAGCATCTCCATTCGCTGAAGGTGCTGAGGTCAAGATTGTAGATGCCGTTGCGAGTGCCGATTACATCAAGGATGTCGACACGGCCGAAGCAGCAGAGGTCGAAGTTCCGACGGGGTTCCCCAAAAAGGGTGTCATAGCATGCGGCTCGAACCTTCGTCTGCGCAGCTGGCCCTGGGGTAACGTTCTGTCGACACATAACCCGGGCGCTGAAGTCAAAGTGTTAGGCGTATCTGGTGAATTCTACGTGGTCGAAATCGATGGCCAACAGGGCTACATGCATCGCAACTACATTTCGCTGCCCGACAAACCGGCATCGCAGGTAGAACCAGATTATCCCGGCAGCACCCGCAGCGGCGGGGCGCTTGAGCTTAACGAAGGCGTTAAAGTTTCTAAGGCAGCCGGTGCCGTAATCGAAAAAAGTGAAGCCGCCACCGCAGCAAACTCAACTTCAACACCGACATCAACCACTGCCAAGCCCGGCGTTCAGACTGGCGCAAACGGCAAGGTCAATCTCGATGTTCCGACTCAATGTCAGATGCAGGTCAAATGCCCGGCCCCCGGCTCTGCCTGTGGCCCAACCTCGCTCGGCATGGCTCTTGCCTACTACACAAAAAAAGATGCCGGCTCGCTGGCTTCATCACTCTGGAACATCTGCGGATCGACCGCCGCCAATGGCACCGGCCATGCAGGCCTGCAGAAAGGTGCCAGCCACTACGGTTACCCGAATGCCAAATGGCATTACACTGTGGGTGCATCATGGATTCGCGAACAGGTCAAAGCCGGCAGGCCAATGATCGCGCATGTTCAGGGTCATTACGTCTGCATTACCGGCATAGATGATTCGGGTAATATATATTATAATGATCCGGCAAAGAGCCAGGTCAAGCAGCAGAAATCATTCGCCGATTTCTCAGCCTGGTGGACCGGCGGCGGCTCGAAACACGCCGTCATGACCCTTGAATAAACAGAGGAACAACATGACAAGATTAATCACCCTGATGTTTTTGATAATGCTGGCCGCACCAATGTTCGCCACCCAGCCGGCCGCCAATGAAGAGGTTGCCGATACAACGACCTTCGTGCCCGGGCGCTTTGTTTCGCTGGCCGCAGCGCCAGACGGCTCAGTATATCTTCTGGCCAGAGATCAACGGGTGGTCAAAATAGACAAAGATGGCCGCCAGACCGAGATAGCTCTGCCACAGATCAACGGCAAACCGGTTGAGTTCAGTGATATGGTTGTTCGAGACGGCCAACTTCTCTTTTGCGGGTTTCCTTATGCCGACATTTACGCGCTCGATCTGCGCAAAAGCTCTGTCTATAAGGTTATCAAAACCGGTTCAGATGCAAAAAATCTTTTAAATCTTGCCGTCAAAGGCGATGGCTTATGCGTACGTGATGCCGACTACAATCTTTTCAGTCTGGTTGAAGGGAAACCTGCCACCCACCTTGATAAAAATGCCGAGCTTGAATCTGATGCCGAGGGCCGCACCGTCGTGATTCCCTCACCAGCACAGATGGGCGATAAAATTCTGTCGGCCGGGCGCGTCATGAAAGATGACGGCCGTCTTTTCTGGGTTGCTCCGGCACCCGAAAGCCCCAAACAGATCATGTCAATCGATTTTCTTGGCACGGATGCTGCTGATCGCTATATTTTTCGCGTCGTCGCAGCAAGTGGTGAACTCGACACCGAATACACACTGCACGCAGTGGTGCGCGGCCGTTCGGTAGCCTCCATGCAGATTCCCGGCCCTGAGGGTCTCGAAATGCAGCACTATTTCAGACTTGCGCCTGACGGTTCAATTCTTCTCGTTCAGGCAGATTCGCTGGGTCGCGAAGGCATTCGCCTGAAACGCCTTCAACTAAAAGACGGCGAATTCATCGCTGCCCCTGCAGCGCAGGGCTGAGCACAGGCATCTGGCAGCCGTTCGGCGGTTTTCACTTATAAAACTCTGTTAAATAAAAAAGGCGGGCACAAAGTGCCTGCCTTTTTTGTTGTCGTGAAAAATCCGGGTTTTTTAATCGGGCAATCTCATCAGAACGGGTACCAGCCAAGGCGATAGACAAAATAGCTGCGATAGGGCAGCATGCGCAACACCACCGATTTAAAATCTGGAGTACAGAGAATCTCGAAGTAATGGCCCCAGGCACCGGGGTTGGCATCGAGCTGGGCACAAACCGTCAGAAAAACCTCAAAAGCGTTGAGGGTGCGGCCACCCTCGATCATCAGCTCAAAAAGACCGAGTTGCAGACTGAAGTCACCCGGGGCGTTTTCAGCAACGATCATCAGATCGTTGAGAGCTCCGCTGTAGTCACCCTGACGACGGCGCGAATCAGAGCGAAGAAAGCGCACATGGTTATCTTCTTTCATGACGAGTGCCTCGGTAAAATCTTTTTCGGCACCAGAAAGATCGTTGAGCATAAGCTTGAGGTAACCACGGTCGCGCGGAATCTGAGAAACTTCGACATTGTATTTAACGGCCTGGTCAAACATTTCAAGGGCCTCGGCCGACTGGTTTCGTGCCATAAAAATGCGCGCCATGCCATAATAGCCGGCCTGAAACTTCGGGTAACGCTCGATCATGTCACGATAATGCGGGGCTGCTTCATCGGGACTCTGCTTGATAAAACGATAATATGCTGCCA
>JAQUZA010000490.1 GCA_028691595.1 Candidatus Rifleibacteriota bacterium | reverse complement strand
CTTCGTTGAGGTTTTTCCCGAGCTGGCCAACCTCTCGGGCGAGATTCAGAAAGTCGTCGATGGCCATCTTGACCGCTCTGTATCGACTGGCAAGCCGGCATTTGTAATTTTTACCGAGAAGAATATCTGCCATCAGATCGAAAAGGTCATTCTGATGATTCGTAATCTCAACAATCATTTGCCAGAGAGCCATTGAAGCGATCAGGCAGTCAAAATGGGCGAAAATGAAAAATTCAGGGTTCTGATTGTCGACGACAACGCAGATAATCTGATGGTCGTTGCTTCGGCTCTTTCAACCCGCGGGTTTGCTATTATGCTCGCCAGAAGTGGCTTTGAGGCTATTGACTGCGTAGATAAGTTCTTGCCTGACCTTATTTTGCTCGATGTTGTCATGCCTGAACTCGATGGCTATGCAACCTGCATAAAATTGAAAGCTCTGCCCTGTTGTAAAAATGTTCCGGTAATCTTTCTTACCGCCAGGAATGACAAAGAAGATGTTCTCAAAGGCTTCGAGGCCGGCGGTGCAGATTTTGTCTGCAAGCCCTTTAATCGTGATGAACTGTGTCACAGGGTTGAAACTCACGCCCGTCTTTACCGGTTGCAGTTGCAGCTGCAGTTGCGAAACGAGGCTCTTGAAGCTGAGATTAGCTTGCGGGCCCGGCGTGAACGCCAGTTAAGTCTCTCAGAGAAAGCCAGGCTCGCCGGCCGAATTGCTGCCGGCATTTCTCACCACTTCAACAATATGTTTCATTCTCTTCTGGGGTTTTGCGAATTAATACAGGCGGCAGTCAAGCCAGAGTCAGAGGTTTTTGGCTATGTTCAGAAGATTGTTGATGCCACAAAGAAGACCCGGCAGATTGTCGATCAGCTGGCAAGTTATCCCTGCAACCTGCCCTCAGAAGCCAGTTGCGAAATTCGCCTCTCTGAAGTTCTTTCTGAGGTAGAGTTGGCTTTTTCAGGGATACTGCCACAGAATGTGTCTCTGATATGCAGCAAAGAAAATAGCTGCCCTGATGGCCTGCTGAATAAGTGTGACGTTATGCAGGCTTTAACAAACGTTATCATGAATTCAATTGAAGCAATGCCCGAAGGCGGCGGGCAGATCGTTCTTCGGGCGGCACCAGCCTCTGGAAACGACTATGTTTCAATAATTGACAAGATAGATTCAGAGGCGAATTTCATTGAATTATCTGTTTCTGACAACGGTATCGGCATGGAAAGCCAGACCCTTGAAAAGGCTTTTGAGCCATTTTTTACGGCTTCGAAGACCTCTGTTGACAAGAATGGCCTGGGGTTATCTGTGGTTCAGGGTGTGATGAAAGCTGTCGGCGGCCATGTGTATATCGATTCTGAGCCTGGCAATGGCACCGTCGTCAGATTACTATTTCCGCTCAAAATCTGAGACCAGGTGAGCTCCGGCGACTATGCCCTCGATGTCGACTAAGACAGAGTTTTTTGCTCCGGGTCGCCAGAGAGACAAAAATTCAATATTCTTTTTGCGACTCACCAGTGGCACGGCTGAGAGACCGCAAAGCACCAGTTCATGCTCTTTCAGACAGTTCTGAAGTTTTTTAATAATGCTGATCTGGGTAGACGGGTCGCTGATAACGCCCCCTTCAGGCACCTCTGAGCGCTCTGCCTCGAATTGTGGTTTGATGAGGGCGACGATGATTCCGTCTGGTTTAAGCATTCTGGCTGCTTTCGGCAGAATCATCGTCAGAGAAATAAATGACACATCGGTGACCGCAAGATCAAATGCATCACCAAGCTCGTTGTCGGCAATCAATCTGAAATTGGTGCGGTCTCTCACTATCACGCGCGGGTCGTTTTGAAGTCTGGCATTAAGCAGACCATAACCAACATCGAGAGCGACAACCGTTGTGGCACCGTTGCTCAAAAGAACATCGGTGAAGCCGCCTGTTGACGCGCCAATATCAAGACAACGCCAGCCATTTGGAACAATTTGAAAATCAGCGAGAGCTTTTTCCAGCTTGAGCCCGCCACGTGAAACCCAGCGGCAGAAGCGCCCCTTCAGTTCGAGCTGAATTTCGGGCGCTATCTTCTCGCCGGCCTTGTCGAAGACCCGGTCGCCTTTGCGAATTTCTCCGGCCATGATCAGTCTTCTGGCTTGTTCAACGTCGTCAGCCAGCCCTTGAATGACCGCAAGTTCATCGATTCTTGTTTTTTTTGCCATAGCTATCTTTGCAACAAGATACCACGCCTAAATTGTTGTACCAACAATTTGCTTTTCATCTTTATGAAAACTGGCAAAGTGACGAGTTATTGTGAAGGTCGCAATTACAGGTTATACTGACTTCGAGAAGACTATTGAGGTGAATGAATGACCGAGGTTCGCTGCGGGCAATGCGCGGCTGTTTTTGAGCTGCCGGAGGGTTATACCGCTCCCTATATAAAGTGTCCGGGCTGTGGATCTCATCAGAAGAACCCGGCCGTCGCGGCAAACGAGCCGGTTTATCGAATTCTCGATCACTCCGGCAGGCAGCGTGCCGCCGCTCAACCTGTCTCTCCAGCTGAACCAGAAAATGAAGAAACAAAGATTCCGGAACCCGTGCAAAAACGTCCACATCTGGCACCGCCGGCGATGGTGCCACAAGAACGGCGGCAGGCAGCTTCAGCAACCCGTATCGACCACAAAATGAGCGGGCGACCCGTCGGCGAGAAAAAAATTCTTGAAGATGCCCTCGGAAAAAACGGTATGGAGATGGTCTTACAACTGGTTGCAGGATATATGGATGAGCTCGACGAGAGCCGTCGCCGTGTCGAGAAGACAAAAGCCATGCAGGCTTTGATGCGGGCTAAGTTTCCGGCAGAACTGGCGGCCAGGGCGGTTGAATACGCCGAAAAAAGTCCCGAAATCAACGAGCTTATCTGGGCGAACTACTTTTCAGCGCTTAGGCGCGGCGTAATGATTTTTTCGGCCGGAATTCTACTTTCTCTGGTGGTATATTTTGCGGCCAACCCTGGTCGTGAGCTGGTGTTTTTTCAGCTGCCCTTTGCGGTGGGGCTCGCTTACACCTGTAATTCACTGCTGGGCATGGTGGGGCTGAAATACCCGGCGTTGCGGCGAAACTCGGTGCATTACGCTTTTTTAAGCCTGGCCTCGTTGCTCATTCTCTTCTATATCATCTGGGGTATGTATTTCTGAGGGGCTGTGAATCTGCCTCTTGCGCTGTCTCAGTTCACGAATCAGAAAG
>JAQUZA010000489.1 GCA_028691595.1 Candidatus Rifleibacteriota bacterium | reverse complement strand
ATATAGTGATTGATTGAATAGAAGCCGGTAATCAGAATAATAAAAGTCAGCACAAAGCTAATTACAAAAATTTTCATACCAGATTATAACAATAACTCAGTTAAAAGGCTAAATCTGCCTGCACCTGTTGGCGTTTGCCTGAATAGTTGCCGCCCGAAACATCGGCAGCAAAAATGATAACAATGCCAGAAGTCTGTCACTGTGAGCAGAAACAGGGGGGATTCGAAAATGTTTAATAGAACATGTCAAATATGTGGTGCAGAGTTTAAAGTTTCGCTGCTGCGATGCCTGACCGTCTCGCTTGCCGGTTTTGCTGTCGGCTGGCTGATTGGCCTGCCCGATGAAACAATGAACGCGATTTTGTCGAATAACCCGGGTATTGCGGTGCTTCTCATGAGCCGGAAAACCTCAGCGCTTTTTCTAGGTATTGGCGCGCCGGCAATGGTTTTTAACTCGAAAGTCTGCCCGAAATGCAGTGCCGTTAAATCAATCTGAGGGTCAGGCAAGCCCCCAAATCTTGTATCAAATGTGCATGCCCAGAGACTTAAGCCATGCTATTGCCGGTGGATACTGACGTTGAATATCAACCAAAATATCCGTGTCAAGGAGAATCATTGTTGGTATCCTTGCTAATCCAGGCTTTTTCACGCAATTCCCGCGCAAATTTTACGTTATCCTTTATATCCTTGCGATCTTTCCAGATCCCAACCAATCCAGAATTTAAAAGTTCTTCAACCGTCATGGTTGCAGTTTCAGGCTTATCGGTATTGCTCTTTTTATTAAAGGGCATGAAACCTCCTTTAAACCAACATTGCAAACAACACCCGCAAAGTTATAACACAAAAAACCTTTCATAAACAGGATTTGCTAACCTGTTTTAAATCTATTGGTTCAACCGACTTTGAGAATTTCTATCAGTCGGCAAATCTCTGAAAACAATCCGGGCAGATGGTTGCTTATTATGTCACAGACTTCTTCTGGGTCAACACCAAAATAGTTATGTGCAATTATGTTTCGAAAACCTTTTATTTCAGACCAGCGAATTTTGGGGGCAAGATTTCTGGTGTCTTCTGAAATTCTGGCGGCCATTTCGCCGATAACAATAAAATTCATCAAAACGGCATCAAATCTGATTTCGTCTTCAAATAACGGCAAGGGCAAAGGTGCTGCACCGGCAATGCGAAAGATTTTATCAATAGCATCCTTGATTGATTTAAGGTTGCCCAGATCCTTAGACATAAATTACCTGCTTAAGAATTTCTTCCCGGTAAAAGGGTTTCAGATATTTTTCCCGCGCCAGATCGACCTTCATGCCGAATCTCTGCTCAAGAAGTGCTTTAAGCTCTTTTTTTATTTCATAAATATTTGAAAGTTCATCCTCGAATTCCACCAGCAGGTCAAGGTCGCTTTCCGGTTGAGCGCTGTTGCTGGCATAAGAGCCAAAAACGCCAAGCTTTTCAATGTGAAATTGCTCTTTCAACACATGTTTCAGCGTTTTCAATTCTTTTAAGATCTCAGACTTATTCATCATAGCGTAATTATAGCCTATTTTTACGTGCAGTCAACCGCATGATCGGGCAAACCTCAAAGGCGAGTTCCCAGCAAAAAAGATGGAGGCATCTTTTCAATCCCCGAGGCCTTTCGGCAGGGGTAATAATCCCTAGGGGTCGCTAAGGCTGATCTGATCATGGCAAAAAAGGCCTAAACGGCAAACCTCGACGGAAGAATGCGGGTTTGCGAGGGGGGGGGATGGCTGGGCAGATCAAAATTTCAGGAGGGAATATGATTAAAATCAGCCATGATAAGACCACAGCAGATTTTCTGCGAATGTGAGGATACCCAGAATTCCTGTGCTATTACCTTACGACCAGACTGAATGAACTGCGTAAAATCATTGAAGTCGAGGTCGATGCCGGAATGATTACAAACTGCAATCAGACGGCTTTTTCGATATTGATTGGTCGAATCAGCAGTTCGGCGGGAATTCCGGCACCAACCAGCTTTCGTTGATGCGTGCCGACAAAGCGAATATAAATACGTCGGCTTTCGAAAGCCATTTTCACAATTAGCCTGTATTTATTTACAAAGATATTGAAGACAATTCGGTTTTTAGCGACAAAGCTGGCTGAAGAAAACAGTTTTTTTACATCAGAAGGGTTGAGCCAGCAGGCTTTTTTCGCAAACAAATACTTATCTGGTAACGCAAATGCCAGGCCTGCCCGGAAAAAAAGGTTGTTATTGATTCGGTTAAAAGGTCGATTCCTCTGGTTGGTGCACTGATAAGTGGGTCTCTGGATGCTTCTTCCTGTGCGACTGTGGGGAAATTGGCCGACCGGTTGTTTGCGTCATCCTGATTTTATAAGTATTCTGCCCGGGCCCATCTGGTCCGGGCTTTTTTTAACTGTTTGGTTTCGGGTCTGCATCAGACCGTTGAAACAGAATTTTCCCGGTTCGGGTGATATCTTCGACAAGGGCTGGGTTATCAATCTGCTCTAGAATTGAAAGATCAATTTTCCACGGTAACATCAGGTCGTCGAGTTGGCTGGCCAGCTTCAAAAAATCAGTAAAATCTATAGTCCCTTTGATCGTGATGTCTATGTCAGAGGTGCTACGGTAGTTTCCCGTTGATCTTGAACCATAAATAATTACCTTACTAACTTGCTGGAATTGTTGGAAAACCCGGCAAATTTTTAATAAAGCATCTTCTGGCAGACCGTAGGTAGTGGAAGAGTTCAGCATTTTTGCTTCAATTCGTGCATTTTTACCAGAAAACTGCGAAAAAGTGGCGCATAAACAGCCGAAGTGGTATCGACGATCAGGTCGGCAGTATGCTGATTGTAGGTATGTGAGGTCAGGTTTCTGCTTTGAATCATTGCCATCCAGGTTTCTCCATCGGCAATCAGGCCATTTGCAAATGCCTCACGGGTTGCGTCACGTGACCCGGTGATGTCAGAAAAACCTTGCCAGACAAGGTAGTCTTTCATGAGGTTCCAGGCCAATTCATGGGTAAATTCAAATGCCTGAATCAGACCCTGCTTTTCGAGGTCAGACAAGCTACGGGTTTTGATCAGGTCAACCGCGTTTTCCAGCTGGGTTAAAGCTTTTTCAAAACTGTTCAGTCTTTTGTGCCATCGGGCAAGTTGCTCTGTCATAAATTACTCCCGGTCAAATTTAACATAAGCAATAATTAATGACTATCAAATCAGTATCGCTATCCGTTTGCATTGTTTTG
>JAQUZA010000027.1 GCA_028691595.1 Candidatus Rifleibacteriota bacterium | reverse complement strand
ATTGCCAGAAAAGCTCGTTACCAGAACCGGCAGATCCAACTGCAACCAGGCGAAACCATGATTTTGTACAGTGATGGTCTGATAGAAGCTACGAGTGCCACCGGTCAGGTTTATGGCCCGGAAATGCTCCTGGAACAGGCCAAAAATCTCTTCAGCAATAATCTTGAGCAGTATTACCAGAATCTTTTTCAGGCCAATCGTGCCTGGATTGCATCAGTGGACGATGATCTGACTATTGTCTTGATCAGGTATGACGAGGAGGCTGAGAATGCATAAGCCGTTTCTTCGCCGTATTCTAATCTGGCTGCTGCAAATCGTTCTCTTCGTAATTCTGCCGGTGGGGCTATTTTTTGCCGGGTTCAGTCATATCGAGAAACTGAAAAGTGACAGCCTCTACAAAATGATCGAGCAGAACCTCGAGAACGAAATGCAGAATTTTGAGCTTTATACCGACAACGAGCGTTTTTTAGCCGCTCTGTTCAGAGAGACCTATAAAGAGTCGTTTCAAAAGACAGCGGTTGAGAATTTTGCCGGGCTGCATCGCCGCCTGGATGGCTGTTTTGATTACATGATCTGGAACGCCTCGGAAACATTCATGGCCGGCACGATAAAACCTGAGAGTCTGTCTATAGACTGGCCGCTGGCCTGGAAAAGCATAAACAAAGCATTTACCCTTTCCGACAAGAACGTTAAAACAGATGAAGCAGAACTCGAAAACATCAGAAAACTGTTTGGCCCGCAGGTGGTGCTTACTGCCATTGACAACTGCGTTTCAGACAACAATACCCGGCTATTGTGGTGCGACAGCAGCAGAAAGCGACCACTCGCCTGGATTGGCCACCGGCGAGAATTTTCAGCAATCGTTCTGATTTCTGAAGAAAAAGTATCTGGCACACGCGGCCTTGAATATTATCTGCAATACCGGCAGAAACGCGACAGGTATTTTCACCTCGGCTTCGTCAAGAAGCAACAGCTCACCCAGGACTTCCCGCTTCCAGACCAGGCCGAAAAGCTCATCGAGCTTATCAACCACAAAACCACGCCTGGCGAAAGGCTTGAGACCGATTCTGCCTTCTATTTTCCGAGGGTGGTAGAAGACGATCTGACTCTTTTTGCCTTTGTGCGCAAAGATGCCGGTCTGGTGCCGGGTAGAGCAATTTCTTATCTGGCGGCCTTTCTGGTCTTTATGCTGTTGATGCCCTGGATCATTATCAGCAGCAAAGCTCTGTATAGAGGCGAGCAGGTCAAAATGTCCATCTCGCGCAAGCTGACACTTCTTTTTGCCTACGCCAACGGTCTGCCACTGGCAATGCTGTTTTTTGCCGGCTACGATTTTATTCACCAGAAAGAGCTGGCACTGTATGATGACATTCACTCTCTGGGCACCCGCTATCTTCAGACCCTCGATGAGAGATTCGAATCTGAGCACGCCTTGCAGATTGTCAAGATTCAATAGGCGATAAGTGAATTCAAAAGCAGCATCAGGCAAAACGGCCTGACATTCGACAACTTTCGCCAGGCAACCGACAGAATTTATGTCGATATTGAGCACCGACACAGCCTGCGCCTCTATCTCATAGCCAGCGAAGCCGAAACCTTCGGAACCGGCGATTCAATATATTTTGGCGATCGCCGTCTTGAGCTGTTTCCTGAGATCATTGACAGCCCTGATCTGAAGCGAAGCGAAGAGCGCAGAGTTCTCAATTCAATAGGCAGATTCATTATGGCGAGTCTCAATGGCAAGCCACCAGACCCGAGAAGCTCAACCGAAGTCGAGCTTATTGCCGAATCGGCAATGCAAAAAACCCTGCTTGAAGTGCAGCACGATTTTATCGCCAACGACGGTAAAATTGATGTATGGGGCATGGGAACCAATAAAAGTCCGGCCTGCATCAACCTGATTTCGATCAATGATGACCGTCATTTTGATTACATGCTCATCATCAACTGGACCCCTCATGTACTCGAGCAGTTATACCTCAAACGCCAGTTTCTAAGTGCCAATCGCAATATGGTCGACATGCAGATTGGCCTGATTTATGAACCGGCCGGGGTTTTTCTGCCAGAAAGTTTCCCGGAAAAACGAAATATGACGCAACAGGTTGCAAACTTCACCTCCAAACCATGCCCACCTCGTCAGTTCGTCACCACAGCGAGCGGCACTTATCTGGTGATGGGCTTTGTCGGCAGATATCTTTTAAATTATAAAATTTTTGCCCTCTACCCGGTAAACAGCGTCAAATCAATGATCAACAAAGAAAAAGCCGGTCTGGTCTTTGCGGGGCTGATTTCGCTGTTAATAACCATCATTCTCGGTCAGTTTTTGACGCACAGTTTTCTCTATCCGTTACAGAAGCTGCATGCCGGAGCTGAAGCCATCAGATCACGTGACTTCAAGATGCGTCTGCCTGAGCTTGGGCGAGATGAGTTTGGCGAAATGGCGGGTATTTTCAACACCACAATGGTTGACCTTGAAGAACTGGAAGTTGCCGGGGCAATTCAGGAACATCTGCTGCCCAGACGCTTGCCTGAATGCGGCCGTTTCAGAATCTTCGGTAAAATCGTCTCGATAGGCGAGCTTGGCGGTGACTATTTTGATTACTTCAACACCTCAGAGGGCCGCTTCAGCCTTCTGATCGGCGATGTAACAGGGCGGGGAGCGGGGGCAGCACTTATCATGGCCATGGCCAAAGCGGCAATAATGCAATTTTCCGAGCTGCTTGAAAAGCCCGATGAAGTGGCAAGGAATCTTCACAATCTGATCAGAGACACGGCCCGCGGCACCCAGAAGACCATGATCATGCAATATCTCAATCTGAACGCCACAGACGGAACCGGAGTCTACACCAATGCCGGCGGCTGGCCGCCACTTATTGTTAACCCTCATGATCGAAGCGTCAGAGAGGTCGCGCTGCCGGGCCCCATGCTGGGGGCCTTGAAAAAGCCCAGATTTGGCATGGCTGAGCTCGAATTAAAGACCGACGAGGCGATTATCTTCTACAGCGATGGTGTCATCGAGGCCCGCAACGAAGCCGAAGAAGCCATAGGCCTTGAGCGTCTCAAACAACTGGCTATCGCAGCATGGAACCCTGACCCGGAAGCATATTTCGCAAATCTGCTTGCGGCACACCGTCAATTCACCGGCAAAGCCGCCGTAAGAGACGATATGACCTTTCTGATTGCAGTCTCAGGAGAGCCACACCCGCCTGAGCAAGAACCGGTATAAACACCCCGCGCTTGCACCCCTCTGTGGTGTAAACGCGGGACGGAATTACTTCAGATTCAAGTTTGACAAAGCACTGGTTACTACTCATCAGACTTTGGTTCTTGGGGGGGTGTTTCTTCAGACTTCGGTTCTTCGGGGTTTGGTTCTGCAGACTTCAGGTCTTCGCCGCTGCCGGTTGCAGGCTGCGCGTCATCAGACTCTTTGCGGCTGATACTGAAAAGAAAACCGGTGACGAGCAACACAAAAGATACTGACATGAGAATTCCAGCCCAGGCGATTCTTGACAGGCCTGTGCCATAGCTGACCGCTGATTTTGCACCCTGAAAAGCCATGCTGCCGGTATGCCAGAAGCCAAGTGTAGCCAAAGCTGCGGCATTGACGGCATTGCCACGTGAGAGCCAGGTAGCGAGCAGGCCGGCAACCAGAAGCAGGTGGTTAATTATAACCGGGGTAACGGCAGCTGGTGATGAAGCTTTAACGACAACGAAAAACCCGATCATGATAACAGCATCGCAGATATTCAGGGCAGATTTCGCGGCAATAAGGTGCCGCCAGAGACTCTGCGCAAAAAAAGCGGCAGCGAGAATCCAGGGGGCAATAACGGCAAACAACGGCAGCGTCGGCGAGATAAAACTGAATGCATCGCTCATGACGTTCATCGCCATCTGCAGCGGCAGAACCACAAACGGAAAGATTATCAACCAGCGCCAGAAAGTTGTTTCGTTGCCGAAATATTCATTGTCACAGGGCTGACTGAGGTTGTTGTCACGCCAGTTTTCTATTATCAGAGGCAGATGAATGAGACCGGCGATCAACCACAGCGAATAGAACACATAGGTTCCATCGAAGAAGCCCAGACTGGCATTGCCCACAGAATCAACGATCATATAAGCAATCTTGGGTGCAACCCAGATAAGGGTAAAAGCAGTAGCTGCATAGACAAGCCGCGATCGATGTATGGTCAGACCAAGAATTTTTACCACCGCAGCAATTTTAACGATTGCCATCAGCATATAAACGCTGGTAGCTATCCAGCCAGCCCCTGCACTCAGCCCCGAAATTCGCACCTGATAAAACGTCAGGTCACCCAGAAACAGCAACACAAAAAAAAGCAGCAATTTGCCATGCTCGGGCTGAATTTTGTTTTTAAGCAGGTAAAGAGCCATGGCGACCATGATGATTTCATAGAGGTTCTGGATAAGAAAAAAGCTGCTGACTGCCAGACCTGAAACGTTGCCGGTTTCGAGCTCTGAACCGGCGAGATATAGCCCTGCAAGCATAAGAACAACGCTTAACAGATACAATGGATTGTTCTTCTTGAGCCAGATGCCAATTTGATTGGTAATACCGTTCATGGTTCACCTCCGCCAGAATGAAAAATAATAAAAAATAATGAATAAAATAAAAAAAGATGGCAGGTGTAATGTTAAGCAAATGGCGTACCACAAAGTTTTTCAGCATCAACAGCGAATCTGCCCCTAAACAACCGGACATTTTTGTCGCAGTCAGTATTTTTCTGTCACAGTCAGGTAAATTTCGCGGCGAATTTTGCCATTCGTCAGCTTTTGCGGTATGCTGTGAGCGTCTGGGATTGACTAAATCATAAATCAAGGAACCTATGAGCAGCAGCGAGCAAAAACTGCCAATAAGCCAGCGTTGGCCATTGGCTTTCTGGTTTGGCGTAGCATTCTGCTTCTTTCTCTTTCCCGTTTTTCTTGTTGATGTTGGCCTCGAGAACATGCTCTCAACAAGAGCAGAGGTTCACCGGCAGGCTGTTTATCGTGACCTTGGCAAGCAACTTGAGCGCCTGCTGCAGTATGGAAACAGTCGACATTATTATCAGGCTCTATTGACGCGCATTTTTGAAGTCGCCAACCGCCAGAAAGACCCGGTTACCTATCTAAAGGCGGCTCTACCCCACCTTAAAGCCCGCAATAAAGATGCCTTCAGATTCATCGTCTGGGACAAAAAAGGCAAAAGTATCGATGAACTGACCGATGAAAAGGGTTATCGCTACATTGTTAAAACCATCTACGAGGTTCTCGTAGATGTAAACAAAGAGATTCTCAATTCTTACCCCGGTGAGCCCCAGAACCTTGAATCGGTTGAACGGCGCTTGAACCTGCTGCGCTCTTACCTTGGCGCGTTCCTGATTCCGGAAAAACTCAACTTGCCATTGCTGCGTGCCAGTCTGGGTGAGTGTATTCTGGCCTCAGGCGACCCCGACCGGTCACATTTCTGGTACAGAATCGGCGATCGTTTTTCGATGATGGCAACTATCAGCAGCAAAGCAATTGAATCAAGCGAATACCTGAAAAAGCTTGTCGATGCAATGAACCGCAATTCTGGCAACACGGTCTTCGGTATCACAGACTTGTTGCGCGACAGCGAGATTTATACTGCGGCACCAGATGAAGAACGACCTGAACTGCTTCTTGGCCTGGCCAAGTTCGAAAATTTTTCTCAGCAACAGCTGGAAACAGACAATTATCTGTTACTGGTGCGCCTGCTCAACCCTTTTGTGCGGGGCTTTGCCTTTATAAAAAAGAAGCAGGCACTTCTCGATGCCGAGGGCCTGCACAGCAAAATTCTTCTGGCAACCGCAGCAATTTTGCTTGCAGCTTCGTTGCTGGTTTTCTTTCTGGTTTTCCGCGGTAATCGCCTGATTTCAATCAGATGGAAGCTGGGGCTGCTGTTCTTGTATGCTAACGGCCTGCCGCTGATGATTCTCGGCTTTATCGGCTACGAATACCTGCAACAGAACCGTCAGATTCTGCTCGACCAGGCTTATGAGCAGGTTGCCGGCCTTTTAACCGACTTCGATTCGAGATTCGAAACCATCAAGCTCGAAACGGCCAGTTCTCTCAACAAGGTCGTCGACCAGATCAACAGCACCTGGGGCGACAAAATACCACCCAAAAGTGCTCTCGATGCTCTTTTTAAAGAATCTGAGAAACATCGCCCCCACGACTTCGTCATCGCTGACCGGACGGGTAAGTTGCATTACACAAAGGTTCCCGGGCGAAAATCCAATAACTTTTTCGGCAGCGTGGGCAAAACCATGCTTGATTTCATGAACTTCAGTGACTACACACCGCAACGGCTCTTCAAAGAAGACATAGGAGCCTCGGGTGGGACAGGCAAAATCAAGGTCGAAAAGTTTCTTGCCGGCAAAACGATCATTTTTCATAAAATGTTGCAGCGTCTGCGCATTATTTACCCCGAGCAGATGGGCTCAGAGGGAAAACAATATTTCTGGCATCTCATCGGTGACTTTGAAAAGCGCAAATTCAACCTGCTGGTCGGCATTTCATGGGAGTTTTTCACGCTCCAGGAAACCTTCGTCAAGAAAAATCTTGATTCCCTGAACCAGAATTCGGCCAGAATCCGTTTTCAGGCAATTATTGACGAGAACGGCATGACCTACCCTGATAAAGAAGCAGTTTCGCCAGACATGGCCAGCCTGTTCAGGCAGACTTTTAATCTTCGCACCCTTCACGTCGATGAAATAACCATCGACGGCACCCCCTATGCCGCTTACGGCACTGTGGGCAGAGACCTTGACCGGGTTGCCATGGTTGGCCTTTTTCCACTGAAGACAATCAATGAAAAGATAAATGACATCAGATTTCGCCTGATTATTTTTGCCTTTCTCAGCCTTGGCTTGACAGCCGGCGTGGGCTGGATGCTCTCGGCGCAATTCATGGAGCCCGTGAAAGAGCTTGAAAATGGAGTTCTCGCCATTGGCCGCCAGGATTTCCGCTACCGGCTGCCAATTAAATCTGCTGATGAATTCGGGCGGTTGAGTGTGGTTTTTAATCGCGCCATCGAAAGCCTTGAAGACCTGGAAGTAGCGAGAATCGTTCAGGAAAACCTTTTCCCACAGGAAGGCATCATGCAGAATGGCCTGCAGATCTTTGGCCGCAGCGTATCGATGACCAGGCTGGGTGGCGACTATTACGATTTTTTTCCCCTCGACGACCATCGGGTAGGGGTTCTGATGGGAGACGTTGCCGGGCACGGAGTTCCGGCCGCATTGCTGATGGCGATGGCAAAGGCATCGGTGCTTCTCAGTGACACAGAGAAGTTCAGGCCGGCCCAGATGCTGGCTTCGCTGCACAAAGTAATTCACCGGGTAAAAAGCAGCAAAATCAAGCGAATGATGACCTGCCAGTATTTTTCAATTGATTCAACCACTGGTGAATATCTGGTTGCAAACGCCGGGCACTGTTTTCCGGCGGTAATAAAAAGTAACGGAGCCGGGGTAGAATTGTTAAAGCTGGTGGGAACACCACTCGGAATCACCAAAAATCCGAAATATGAAGATGTCTCAGGCAGACTTGAAGCCGGCGACATGGTTCTGCTCTACACAGACGGCATTATCGAATCTCACAACGCCGATGGTCTTGAAATGGGCTTCGACAGATTTGCCGCTATGCTGCAGACGGTCTATGACCCTGACCCCGAAACCTTTTATCACAACATCTTTGCCGCTTACAAAGCCTGGGCTGCCGTAGCCGACGATGACATAACCATGATTCTCATTAAGTTTTCGCCGGAAGGGGGATGTGCATGAGCCCCATGAAAAAAACATTCAAATGGCTGGCTTTTATTATCTGCTTTGCCGGCATACCAGGTTTGCTGCTGTATCTTGGCATCGTGCACACGCACAATCAGAATTCCCGGCAGCTTCTTGACTCGCAACGCATCAAAATCAGCCGCTTTTATCAGGGCCTGCAAAAATTTGCCGACCCGCAGCATTTCTGGTGCACCACCTTCATGGAAGCCCTTGCCCCGGACACGATAGTCGCTTCTGATGCAGCCCGTGTCATAATCAACAGAGTTAAAGAGTTGCGTCAGAACCTTAAATTCAATTATGTAGTCTACACCCCGAAGAAGGGGGTGTTGTTTTCATCACAACCGCTCGAACCGGTCGACGACTGGAGACTGGCTCTGAGTCTCGCCTGGAAAATTATCTCGCGTGATGGGCCGAAACCCACAAAAGAGCACGAACAGGCCGGCGGAAAAATCTTCGGGCCTCAGCTGAACTGGGATCACTTCGAGAACAATTTCAGAGTTGACAATCTTTATCTGGTCTGGGCCGACAGCACTTTTAAGAAGCCACTTATCTGGGGTCGCGTCATACATAAGCACATGGTGCTGGCTTTTATTGAATATAAAGACCTTGATGCCAGCGAAGGCATCTGGAACCTTCTTAAAGACTTTGCCCGAAAGTCTGACAATCGTTTGAGTTTCTCGCTTCAGGACGGAACAGGCAGTCTACGTAACGAAGATCTATCTGAGAGGCTGATCGGGCAGGTTCAACAGGCCGCTGACGAGTATGAACGCGGAAAAAGCCAGCAGATCACCACCCGCGATCTGATAGTATTTCCATTCTTTTTGCGGCCCGGGGCAACGGTTTTCGGCCATATTCAAAAAAGTGTGATATACGGGCATAGGCTGCCAGCCTTTACCTGGGTTTTCACTGCATTCTTTTTGCTCGCTTCGCTTGGGCTGATAAGGTATTCATGGCTGTTGATCTTCAAAGAACAGCCTGATCAGGTCTCTCTGCGCTGGAAACTGCGTTTTCTTTTCTTCTTTGCCAATGGTCTACCCCTTCTCGTGCTCTTTTTTATCGGCAATGACTATCTGGTGCAGAAGCGCAGCAATCTTCTTCAGGAAACCCTGGGCAAAAGCATCAGCTTCATTCAGGATTTTGACGAAAAAATTGAAGTTGAGTATGCCCGCCGGCTGACCACAAAAGAAAAAGCGCAGAAAAAGCTGATCGACAAACTTTCTCTTAATATCGAAGATTTCACTGCCATGCAGCAATTTATTGATTCCCTCGGTTCGCAAAGCTGGAAGGTTCTAATGGTTGCCAGTCGCAGCAGTGCCATTGTCACCGAGAAAGGTGTTTATGACGACACCAGAAAACTGGCTCCACCAGATGAAGACAAAGGAATAAGAGGGGAAAGAAACCGTAACCAGAACGAATTCACCCTGCGGGTTGGTCAGTTTTTTCTCGACAAGATCAACGGGGTCCCGGTTTCAGAGAAAGTCGAAACAGAGCTCGAGCTTTTTATCGAGTCAACCACCCAGAAACCTCTCGCCAACTTTCTTTTCAATCTTCTGCAGAAGCGTGGTTCCTTTGTACAATGGGGGTTCGGCCAGAACGTCGACCCGGCAATCTTCGATACTTTCTCGCTTAAAAACAGTAAAAAAGAAGATATTTTCTTTCTATCTTCGTTCAGATCTCTCGAGTTTCAACATAGCTTTCTTATAAGCGCATTAACCCAGGCAAACCGCAATAGCCTGGGGCTCAAAATACTGGCTGTCCTGGACCCATCTATGACGGTGCCGCGCGAAGCCTATAAAAACCTGGAAGTTCGCGAATTTGCAACCACCCTGACCTCTTACCCGAACAAAGAAATCAAGCTGATCGATTATCAGGGGCAACGCTACCTGGCAACGGGCATTGCCGGGCGGCACATCAAAGATTTCAAACTGATCGGGCTGTTTCCCCTCGAAAAAATTGATTCGGTCATCAGCTCGCAGCGCCGCAATCTTCTGGCGTTTGCGCTTCTCAGCCTGCTTATGACCTGGGGTCTGTCGCAGGTTCTGGCACAGAGCTTTATTTCACCACTCAACCAGATTACTACCGGGGCGCAGGCCATCGAAAACAAGCATTTCAGTCACCGCCTGCCAGATCTTGGCAGAGACGAGTTCGGGGCCATGGGTAGAGTCTTCAACGCCGTCATGGTCGATCTCGAAGAGCTTTCTGTCGCCAGTGCCATTCAAGAACAACTTTTACCGCATCAGCAGATTGAAACCGGTTTTTTCAGCCTTTTCGGCCGCAGCGTTTCCATGGGCGAGCTGGGGGGCGATTATTACGATCATATCAGCCTCGAAAATGGCAAATTCAGCGTTCTGCTCGGCGATGTCGCCGGACACGGCGTTGGTGCAGCATTGATCATGGCCATGGCCAAAGCCGGCATAATTCAGTCTGAACATCTGCTGGCAGCGCCACAGCAATTACTCAACCGGCTGCATGGTCTTATCTATGCCTCAAAAACAAAGAAGCAGAAGAAGATCATGACTTTTCAGTATCTTTATCTCGACGGCCAGAGCGGTCAGGCTGTTTATTCAAATGCCGGGGCCTGCTCACCCATGATTATAAGAAAGAGTAACGGCCTGGTTGAAGAACTTACCCTGACAGGAGCGGCCCTGGGTGCTTTCAAAAAGCCAAACTATTCAGAGGTCGAGCTGATTTTTCAACCTGGTGATGCCATTGTTTTCTACACTGACGGCATAGTTGAAGCCCGTAATCGCCAGGGCGAAGAACTCGGTTATGACCGGCTACGACAACTGCTTCTCGAATCCTGGGATATCGATGCTGAAACCTTTTACAATAATATTTTCAATGCCTATCTGCAGCATCTCGGCGACGAGGGTGCCCAGGATGACCTGACCATGGTCGTGCTGGTGTATGACCCTCGAACTGACCAGACTGAAACACCTGCATTGAATAATGCCGGCGAAGCAGTCGAGGTTAAGACTGATACCTGAAGATAGCAATAACAAACGCCCTGAAAGCAAGGCGCGCAATTTGCAGCAGTTCGAGCGTTTTATCTCGCTGCTCGTGCTTTTTTTCTGTTTTCTGCTTTTTCCTGTTTTTATTTTTCATTCAGCTTTGAACAATCTTTTTCAGGTCAAAGTGAGCAATCTGCGCCAGCAGAAACTTGGCCAGATGCAGAATCGACTTGAATACCTGGAAAAATACAGCAGCAACAGCCGCTATCTGCATTTTCTGCTGATGGAAATATCAGAACAGGCTCAGAAAGCTGCTGACCCGGTCAGGTTTATGCTCGAGAACAAACAGAACCTGCAGCGACGTTATCAGGGCGATATCGAGTTCATCGTCTGGGATGCCGGCGGAAAAGTTATCAGGGATCTGACCGATCAGAAAGGCCTGAGTTACATTTTAAGCAAACTCTACGAAGTGCTTTTCGATGTTTCAGAAACCCTGTCGGCCGACAACCAGGCCAGCATCAGCGATCTCAAATCTGTGACCCGCAACCTGAATCTGATCAGGCAGTTTCTCGGCAAGATCTTCATCCCCGAATTTCTAAAAAAACCTTATCTTCAGGGAAATGATGCCGGGCCACTGCTGACAGACTTCGGCGGTAAATTCTCGTCGGTCTGGTACCGCATCGGGCCACGGATAAGTTTTTTCTGTTTTTTGAGCGAACGGCTGGTTAAGGGCAATTCAGGGCTGGTAAAAATCTCTTCATCCCTTAATGGCCTGAATGACGACATCGTCTCGGGTTTTACACTCAGCCCTGATTTTTCGACCCCGATCAATGAGATTGCCGAAACACACCGGCCGTTGCTCAGCCTGGCCCTGTCTCAGTTCGAAACTTTTTCTGAACCGGTGTTCGAAAACGAACTGGCACTCATCTGCATGAGCATGCCCCAGCCCGGCATAAGAAGTTTCTGTCTGCATATGAAAGATCCAGCCAGCTGGTCGGTTGAGCTGAACCGTGACGTAATTTTTGTCAGAGCAACCGTTCTGCTGCTGTCGTTCTACCTTTTTCTTTTCGTTTATTTCAAATTCAAACAGCAGTTTTTCTCAATCGCCTGGAAACTGACCGGTCTGTTTCTCTTTGCCAATCTGGCACCACTGGCCATTCTCGGTTTTATTGCCAACGATTATCTTGCCAGCAAAAAGGAAGCGCTGCGCAACGAAATTGCCGGTGATCTAAGCCAGACAATGCGCGATTTTGACATGCGCTATGAATCTCTCAAGGTTATTTTTGCCAAAGACCTGACCCGGAAAATCATGCAACTGAAGGCAGCAAATTCGGCCACCCTCCTCAGTTCTGATGACGTGAGCTCCATCAAAGAGTTTATCAAAGAATTTCAGCCCACCGATGCCTACCTGGTTGCAAGCAGTGGCATGGTATTTGCCGAAAACACTGGCCAACAGCGAAGTAACCTCGGGTTCAACTTCATCGAGCCCATGAGTCAGGCAATTCTTAAGTTCTGCCAGGGCATCATTCTGCTGCGCGATAATAACGATATGTTCAGCCCGATTATGTCGCCGGAAAATTCAGACTTTGTACGCAAAGCCTACCGCGACAGCGGCAAAATCATTCCCCTCAACACCGGCAACATGAGAAAACTCAGCTTCTGGTTCATTTTTGGCGACCGGAAAAATTTTGTCTACAATTACATGCTTATACTATTCTGGGAAGAAGACAGGTTTCAGGAATTTTACCTTAATCGTAATTACAGCGTCCAACAGGCAAACCTCACCGATGCCTCCTTTTTTGCACGCAAGATCGATGGCAAAAAGAGCTGGTCTTCGCAACAGCAGTTTCCTGAAGAACTTGCCCGGCAGATGGAAAGAACCACAGGGTTTCGTGAAAATCTGATCGGCAGTCTTGTCGTCGGCGGCGCACCCCACCTTTTTGTTGGCCTTAAAGGCAAAAGCCTCAGCAATAACCTGTTGGCAATGCTTTACCCCGACAGCAAGCTTGAAGACCAGATCGACAGTCTGCGCGCCCGTATTCTGGCCGGAGCCGCCCTGAGTCTTTTTTTGACCCTGATCATCGGGCAGGCCCTTTCGCGGCAATTTTTAACCCCGATTCGCCATCTGGCTGACGCTACCCTTGCCATTGGCGGCAGACATTTCAATCATCGCATCCCAATCATCGATGAAGACGAATTTGGGCACCTGAATCAGGTCTTTAATCGCGTCATAGAAGGTCTTGGCGAACTGGAAGTTGCCAAAATTGTTCAAGAGAGCCTCTTCCCTGGCAACAATTTTAAAGCCGGAAACTTTTCTATATACGGCAAAAGCGTTGTCATGACAACCCTTGGCGGTGATTACTACGACTGCCTGCAGATCAATAAAGACCTCTGGGGCGTGGTCATCGGCGATGTAGCCGGCCATGGAGTGCCGGCAGGTCTGATGATGGCCATGGCCAAAGCCAGTGTTCTGATGGCTCCCGAGCACGTGAAAATTGACGCGGCCGCGCTCACCGCGCGCCTGCACCATATGTTTTTCGCCATCAAAAATGATCGTCTCAAGCGCATGATGACCTTCCAGTATTTTGTCATGAAACCTGACGACGGTTCTTTTTCTTTTGCCAACGCCGGCCACTGCTTTCCAATACTCGTTAAGCCCGCTCTGCAAAGCGCTGAACTCATCGAACATGTTGCGACACCCCTTGGAATAGGCCCCCGCGCCCGCTACAAAAACTTTGAATGTCGCGTTGAACCTGGCGAATCACTGCTGCTCTACACCGACGGCATAGCCGAGGCCAAGAACGCCCAGGGCGAAGAATTCGGCTATGAACGCCTGAAACAACTGGCGCTAGATGCCTTCGACCCCGATCCCGAAGCTTTTTACCGCAAAATTTTTGCCGCCTATGAAAACTGGTCTGCCAGGCCTGATGACGATCTCACCATAATTCTGGTCAATCACAATGTCTGAAAAAGCCAAAAATAAAGCTGTCTTCGGAAGCCGCCTGCTGAGCTGGCTGCTGTTAATCGCCTGTCTTGCAGGCCTCCCTGCCGCGCTTGTTTTCACGACCATGGCCAGATTTTACCAGGTGGCCGAAGACGAACTGGCGTTCAATCTGCGCATGCAGATGCAGCAGGCAACGGATGAGGCACTGCGCAATACCAGCCAGGAAGAATTCTGGTGCCGGCACTTTCATGAAAAGTTTGTCGAGTTCAAAGATTCGGCGGCCGAACCCGGCGAAATCATTGCCTGGCTCAACTCACAAAGAAAGCTGTTTCCAGATGAATTTGAATTTGGTTTCTGGGACGCAACCGGCAAACAGCTTGCCATGACCTTAAAAAGCGAATACAGCAATGATGAATGGCGGGAAGTTTTTGGAGTATTGTGCTCTTATGGACCATTCCTGATGCCGGTGAATTACAGCAAAAAGCTTGGCGGCAGCATCGAAATCGCCCGCAAAGTTCTAGGCAGGCAGACCCTCGGGCAAATGTTTTCCGGGCTGACCGATCCGCGGGCCTATTGCCTGGCATGGCTTGACAGCGCCGGTATCAAACCGCTGGTTGCCTCATACTTTCTTTCATGCGGCGGCGCGATCATTTTCATCGATCAAAAACGCTTTGGCGAATACTCAGGATTGAAGCATGTGATAAAACAATTCGCTGAACGTGAACAGATAATGTTTGGCCTGATCGACAGATCGACCGGTAAACCAGAAACCTGGCATACTGGCGCGAGTCAGGTTTCTGAAGAGTTCCTGCGGGTTTTTTCCATTTGTGAACAAAAATCGTTGAACTATTATGAGCTTCCGGGTCACTACATCGGTTATCAATACCTCAGCCCCGACCTGCGATTGTTTGTGGCCGTGCAGCGTCATCTCAGTCAATCGGCCATATATTTTCGGGCGACCCTCGCGGCTCTGGTTTTTCTGCTGTTAATGCTGCCCCTGATTTTTTATACCTGGCGAACGATGGTCAGACAGATGCCGGGGCGGGCATCGATAAGGCGCAAACTGGCGTTTCTTTTTCTCTTTGCCTGCGGAATTCCGTTGCTGGCAATGGCAATTATCTCGCAGGAACTGTATTCACACAAACGCCACACCCTGATGGCAGATGCCCGACTGAATTCGGTCGAAATGCTGCTGAGTTTTGACCGCCGCTATTCATCGGCTGTTAAAGATGTCGGACTGTCTCTCGACAAATTCTTTGCCGACTGGAGGCAAAAGGCCCACGGCCTTGTTTTGAATGAAGATCTCTGCAACCAGGTTGCCAGCCATATAAGCAAACTCGATATCGAAAATTATTTTATCATCTCGAGCAGTAGCCAGGTCATTGGGGCCCGGGACGGATTTATCGTCTACTCTGGCTCTATGGATGACCTGCGCATCGATAAACAGG
>JAQUZA010000488.1 GCA_028691595.1 Candidatus Rifleibacteriota bacterium | reverse complement strand
TCGATCACGCCGGCATTACCGTTAACAAAAATACGATTCCGAATGACCCGGCTTCGCCGTTCGTAACTTCAGGCCTGCGGGTCGGCACACCTGCCGTAACCACCCGTGGCATGACTCCCGAAGTCATGAAACAGATCGCCGCCCTTATGGACGAAGCGATTGCAAAACCCGAAGACGAAGCCAACCTTGCCGCCGTCAAAGCCAAGGTCAATGCAATCTGCGAAAAATTCCCCTTTTATAAATTTTAAACCGAAACAGGAGATAATATGACTACCAGGTATTCAAAAGAACACGAATGGGCAAAACTTGAAGGCGATACAGCTACCGTCGGCATCACTGATTACGCTGCTCACCAGCTTGGCGATGTCGTTTTTGTCGAACTTCCTGCCAAGGGCACCAAACTCAAAATGGGTGCTGGTTTTGGCACGATCGAATCGGTAAAAACCGTTTCTGATCTGTTTGCTCCTGTCAGCGGTGAAGTGACTGCCGTCAACGACAACCTTGAAAACAACCCCGCCCTCGTCAATGAAGAACCGATGGGTGCCGGCTGGATCTGCAAGGTTAAGGTTTCTGACCCTGCCGAATTCGAACAACTTCTCTCTGAAGCTGACTACAAGAAAATCTGCGAATAATCGCACAGGAGATCTCTTATGGCTACTTACATCCCCACCACTCCTGATGAACTTCAGGAAATGCTGGGGGCCATCGGTGTTAAAAGCATCGACGACCTCTTTGCCGACATTCCGCCCGAGCTGAGACTGCAGGGCGAGCTCAATCTGCCCGCCGGCATGAGTGAATGCGAAATGTCACGCAAAGTCAGCCGCCTGGCCGAAACCAACGAAACCGTCGAAAAGAACGTTTGTTTTCTTGGCGGCGGGGCTTATGACCACATCATTCCGGCAGTAATCGATCACCTGCTGCTGCGCGGCGACTTCTTCACCGCTTACACTCCCTACCAACCTGAAGTTTCACAGGGCACCCTGCAGTGCATCTATGAATATCAGAGCCTTATCTGCGGCCTGACCGCCATGGATCAGTCAAACGCTTCTCTCTACGAAGGTGCCACTGCCAATGTCGAAGCAATCAACATGGCCACTGCCCACACCAGCCGCAATAAAATTCTGGTGCTGCAGACCGTTAACCCCGAATACCGCCGGGTAATTACTACCCTCAACGGTGCCCTCGGAGTCGAAATTGTAACCGTGCCCTTTGAGGACGGTGCAGTTGACCCGGCCCGCGTTCAGGAACTGATTAGCGACAAGGTTGCTGCGATTGTTATGCAGTATCCGAATTTCTTCGGCAGCATCGAAGACATCGAACGCATCTCGGAAATAGCCCACGCAGCCGGTGCACTCAGCATTGTCTGCGCCAACCCCATCGCTCTAGGCCTCATCGAGGCACCAGGCAACCTCGGTGCCGACATCGTTACCGGCGAAGGACAGCCCCTCGGTATTCCGCTGAGTTACGGCGGCCCTTACCTCGGCTTTCTTGCCGCTAAAAAAGCACTGCTGCGCCGCATGCCCGGCCGCATTGTTGGTCGCACCAAAGACATCGACGGCAAAACCGGTTTCGTTCTGACTCTGCAGGCCCGCGAGCAGCATATCAGACGCGAAAAAGCCAGCAGCAACATCTGCTCCAATCAGGCTCTGATGGCTCTTAACGCCACGATCTACATGAGTCTCATGGGCAGCGAAGGCATCAAGGAAGTCGCACAGCAGTCTTTCCAGAAAGCGCATTATATGAAGCGTGAACTGGCCAAAATCAGCGGCGTAACCTTTCCCTTCACCGGCAGCTTTTTCCATGAAATGGTCATAAAAATACCCAATGCCCGCAAGGTTGTCGCAAAAATGGCCAAAAAGGGCGTTTTTGCAGGTATCCCGCTTGATACCTGGTTCACCAGCCTTAAGGATTGTGTTCTGATCGCCGTTACCGAAAAACGCACCAAAGATGAAATCGACAATTACTGCAATATGTTAGGAGGGTTTATCAATGGCTGAACCCTTGATTTTTGATCTCAACACCAAAAACCGCCGTGGCTACACCCTGCCGGCCCTCGATGTGCCTGCTGTCGATCCGGCTGATCATATTCCTGCCCGCTTTCTGCGCCAGGAACTGCCGCTGCCTTCACTATCGGAACTTGAAGTCGTCAGACACTTCACCCGCCTTTCAAGGCTGAATCACAGCGTCGATATCGGCTTTTATCCTCTTGGTTCGTGCACCATGAAGTATAACCCCAGGGTTAACGAAAACATGGCCCGCCTGCCAGGTTTTGCTCACACTCACCCGCAGCAGCCCGATGAAACCGTTCAGGGCACGTTGCAGCTTCTAAAAACGCTTGAAGAAAATCTTGCCGAAGTAACCGGCATGGATGCAATGACCCTGCAACCAGCCGCCGGAGCCCAGGGCGAAATGACCGGCCTGTTGATCATGAAGGCTTACCACAAGAAAAACGGTAATCTCAAGACCAAGATCATGATTCCAGACAGCGGTCATGGCACCAACCCGGCCTCATGCTCAATGGTTGGCTATGAAGTTATCAACGTCAAATCAAATGATCGTGGCAGCATCGACATCGATGATCTGAAAGCCAAGCTCACACCCGATGTTGCTGGCCTGATGATCACCAACCCCAGCACTCTGGGTCTGTTCGACGAAAACATCGGTGAACTTGCCAGCCTGATTCACTCTGTTGACGGCCTTCTTTACTATGACGGTGCCAACCTGAATGCCATCATGGGCTGGACCAGACCAGGCGACATGGGCTTCGACATTGTGCACCTCAATCTGCACAAGACTTTCTCAACCCCGCACGGCGGTGGTGGCCCGGGCGCAGGCCCGGTTGGCGTCAAGAAACATCTTGAAGCTTTCCTGCCTAACCCGCGAGTTGTTTTTGATGGCAAAAAATACAAACTTCAGACCAAATGCCGCGAGTCAATCGGCCCGGTTCTTGGTTCAGTCGGCAATTTCCTGGTTCTGGTGCGTGCTTTTGCCTACATTCTGGTGAATGGTCGCGAAGGCCTGAAGAACTCTTCGGCCTATGCCGTTCTCAACGCCAACTACATGATGGCGCGGTTGAAGAAGACCTATCACCTGCCCTACGACCGTTTCTGCAAGCATGAATTCGTTCTCTCGGGGAAAACCCTGGCACAGTATGGTGTCAAGACTCTCGATGTCGCCAAGCGCCTGCTTGATTTCGGTTTCCATGCCCCAACCATTTATTTCCCGATGATCGTCGAGGAATCAATGATGTTCGAG
>JAQUZA010000487.1 GCA_028691595.1 Candidatus Rifleibacteriota bacterium | reverse complement strand
CGGGACATTGCTGATGAAATGGTTTTTGGCAACGAAAAATTTGTTGATACGGACCGCAAAGTATTCAAGAGTTTTCATTCGGCCATGGAAAAAGAGTTGTTCCTTCTGAATGAACAACGCTCAGGTGGCAGTAGAGAGGTTGAATGGGTTGAACAGCCGATTTCTGATGGCTTCTATTTTCTGGCAATTCTGAATTTCCAGGAAAACAAACATGAAGAGGCTCTAGCCGCAATGCAGAAAGCAATCTTCTGGAATCCAGTTCGTTCAGCTTTTTATGCCGAACGTGGTTTCATGTTTTTGAGAAAAAACAACGGTCCTGATATTATTGGCGCGCAGATTGCCTATGAAAAAGCCCTTGAACTGGCAGATAACCAGGAAGACTTCGCTGCTGCCCTGCGCGGTCTGGCCTTTGTTCTCGTTGAACGCCGCGAGCTCGAGAAGGCTCTTGCATGCCTGGTAGTTTCAAAAGAATTTGATGCCAACGATGACAGCGCCGACGAAGAAATACAGTTTATCAAAAGAGCAGATCCGGCATTGGTAGATACAATGACTCTTCCAAGGGCTAGAGACGTTCTCAAAGATGGCAAAATTCTCTATACTTACTCACCCGACCATACTACAGTGCTTATGAAGCTTGCCGACAGCATGGAAAGCCCGGAAGACACACAAAAAGCCATTTTGCTTCTGAAAAAGGCAAAAGAGATGTCTCCTAAGAATGCCGAAGTGAAGAGCAGATTGCAGAAACTGCAGAAAAAGTAAGGTTTCAGTGCTGTTCAGTTAAGTGAAACTGCATGGTTAAAACGGTAGGGCAGATTGCGAAAGATTCTCCAGACACCGTTTTCACGCCGCCAGTCAACCAGGGCTTCGACCTGGCCCGAGTCGATATCGGTGCCCGGTATCAGGTTGATTACCTTGACGTTGGCATGACATCTGACCCTGGCGTTATCATTGTCGATGAAATCAATTGAATCGATTGTGTAATCTGCTATTTTAACATCCATGGCATTGAAGCGGCTTTGAGCTGTTAACAGCAAATCATTGCGGGTGCTGGTAACGTCGAAATCATTGCCGAAAACCTGAGATATCCGGTTCGAAAAGACCTGCAGGTTCTCTACTGCCAGAGCGGCTT
The DNA here is from genome assembly GCA_028691595.1 of Candidatus Rifleibacteriota bacterium. Lineage (GTDB taxonomy): Bacteria > Muiribacteriota > Ozemobacteria > Ozemobacterales > Ozemobacteraceae > Rifleibacterium. Next base: position 2,130 of record JAQUZA010000487.1, on the reverse strand, counting down.
GAAGTTCTCGATGAGCTTCGGAAAGCTCGCCCCAGCGGGTATCAGCACCAACCTGGGTTGGGTGAGAATCTCGGTAGGGCATGTTTCTGAAGATTTTCCAGAAAGTGCCTTCTTTGCGCCAGATTGCGTCAAAAACATAGGTCTGATCGTGCACGATTTGCTCTGAAAGAATGTTTTTTAGTTTAACCTTGACTTCAGTGCGAATGCGTGCGCGGTTGTCAGGAATAAATTCACTGTCTAACACTCTCCATTCCAGGCGCTCAAAATCGAACCCATCAAAAAGCCCTGCAAAATGGTCGATTATGTCATCCCATGATGACGTTGAGTCCCAGTCGTTACCAAAAGATGGCGAAATATAAGCTTTGAGAAGCTCAAGATCCTTGCGCATCAATGTGTGCCGCAAAATACTGTTGGCATCTTTCAACATAATTTCGCGCTCAAGTATGCTTTCTGCAGCAGTCCTGGCCGGGTTCACCACTGCCGGTAAATCAAGAACCGTTTTACTTATTGCACTTTTCGGAAGCTGTAACATCAGCTTGATTGCCGTTGAAATTGACGCAAGCTGATTTTCGTATTCCCGGGCTCTGATATCGCTGGGGGTTAGATTTTTTCCGAGAACGACTCCCTGCTCGTAAACAAGTGCCTCAGCAGTAGTTTGAATATTCATCGCAAGATTACTCAGATCGGTGTAGAAAAGGTCGTCTTCGGTAACTCTTCGCAGGAGAGCAACTTTTCCGGCCTCGGCACGCAAAACAAGACTTTGAGAAAAGGGCACATTCTTGAGACTGAAGCTTCCGTCTTTTGCGGCGGTTGCGGTTACTGTTCCGGCAGTTACTTTGAAGGCGGAATAGTCGCTGATGATACCAAGAATAGGGCGCATTGCTGCAGTAAGATCGGTTTCGATGATTTCTGTAACGCCGATCTTGCCGGAAATCTGAAATTCACTGCCGTCTGGTAACGGATTGAAGCGGAGATCGCCCTTGCCGGTGCAGCCATTAAAAATGAGCATCATCGATAAAAGAATTACTGAATAAAGCAGGTTTCCTGGCTTGCGAAAACCTGGTTTTGTTTTTGGCCGCATGCTGCCTCCGAAAAAACTATTTACAGGCAGATATCGACATTTTTGGCCTTATTTTGAAGTATTCTTGTACATAACAATTTTTTTGAGCATTTGTGCAGGTTCAAAATTGTTGCGGGTTATGGTAGAGTTGATGCAACTAACAAAATTGGCTGCAAAGACAAGTGCAGAAGTCTGTCTTAATATGTTTCTTTGAGGTTCTGCATATAGGCTGGTCTGCGGAGCCATGGAGGCTTTAAAATGAGCGAATCTGAAGTAAAACCCATGCGCCCGTCCAGGGGTTTATTTTTCTATTTCAAGGTTATGGCCGTTTTTGTCGCTTTGATAGCTGTTTCGGCTGGCATAGCGATTTACTATGTTTACAATCGCCTTACAACGGACAGTCGTCTCGAACAAATGGTCATGGAAAAGGTCAGCGGTGCCATAAACATGGATGTTAAATTCGGGGCGCTCAGGGTTGTTTTTCCAGGCCTTGAAATCAGTAATGTTTCGGTCGCGACTGATTCAGCATCATTAAAAATAGATTCAAAGATTGACCTCATAAAAATCCGGCCTGATCTCTGGGCCGCTTTTGCTGGCGAACTCATGATCGATGCTCTGACAATCGCTTCGGCCACAACAGAAGTCGAACTTAAAAAAACTTCAGGCGGCCGGCCCGGGCCGGAAACTGCCAGTGGCGCTGCTGCGTTTGATCTTGCTGCAATCAAGTTCCCTTTCAATAGTGTTGATATAAACTCTTTGCGTTTCATGATTATCGATCACCCCTCCGGAAAATCACACAATCTGTTGCTGAATCAGGTTGAGTTGAGCCGCTCGATGCTTTCCACGGCGATCCCGTTTTCGGTGGATGCTGTTCTTGTTGGTCAGGCAAGTCTGAAGGTCGATGGCAAGCTTTACTGGCCGGCAAGTGTTCTGGCCGATCTGGTTGTGAAGGCTGAAAATATTGACGAGCTTAAAAAGCTTGTGCCTGAAGAATATCGCAAGCACGTTCAGACAATCAAAAGTGCCGAGGGCAAAGCATCGATAAAATTTAACATGTCTGATGGCAGCCT
>JAQUZA010000486.1 GCA_028691595.1 Candidatus Rifleibacteriota bacterium | reverse complement strand
GTCAAAAATCTGACGCTGTGTCAGTTTTTGAACAACCTGCCGAAAAGCTGTTATAATGCAACCATGAATACCCGTCTGGTTGTAACCTTTGCGCTCATACCCTATGCATTGTGGCTGATAATCGATTATCAGTATCATTTTATCGACGGCGCAAACCTGCTCATTCACGAAGGTGGGCATTTTCTGTTTAATTTTCTGGGAAACAAGTTTTTAATGATTGCAGGTGGCACGATTTTTCAACTTGCCGTGCCGGTAATGTTTGCGATTCATCTGTATATGAATGGTGATTTATTCGGTGCGGGTTTATGCACCTTCTGGACTGGCGAAAGCCTTATTTATTCAGCGGTGTATATCGGCGATGCCATGGCACAAAAACTGCCATTATGGGGTGGCGGTCTGCATGACTGGGATTATATGTTAAGGCAGACCGGGTTGCTCCTTTACTGCCGTGAAATAGCGTTGATGGTGCATATCATGGGCGTTGCGCTTTTGCTGGCCGGTTTGTTTATTGCTTTTCGCTCGGCACTTTCTCCGGCGACCCCCGAAAAAACAGAAACAGAACCTTCTGATGACGATGAAATTTTTTATCTTTAATGCCTCTACATCATCAGGCTGTTTTACTTATCGGTTTTTTTAATCTTTGCACGGAATAATGCCGATAGTCTTACCGGAAAGTAATCATTTTGAGGTTTTGCTATCAGACAATCGCTGAGACAATTGGTGATGCTGCTTCTCATTGGCCAGATTTTTCTGGTCGGTGCGGTTTTGCAGACCGAAAAAGCCATATATTATGACATCGATGACGAAATCGACCTCTACGACATGAAATATACGTCAAAGCCTGATTCGGAGAGGTATGTTGAGATGTTGAGTGAGGATCAGATGCCCGAACCGGCAACTTCTGGCGAAGAATCTGATGCAGATCTTGAAACTGTTCAGAAGAAAGCAGACACTGCCGCAAGCGCTCCCGTTGTTCTGGATGTGAGCTTTAGAAGCGAAGAAGCCTTTGAAATTGTTGAGCTGACAATTTCCCGGGAAGTAAAAATTCTCAGACGCAATCAGGCTGGCAAACTTCTTAGAATGAGAATACTGCCAGCTTTACAGCCTTTGAACAGCGAGCATCTCGACTCTTTGCGTGGGAAACTGAACAAATTTTCTCTTTTCCATGCCCCCAGTTATTCAGAAATGGTTTTTGCAGCTGGCGGAAGGATTGGCACCCCCTATGTCGTATCCGATAATGATGGCGGTTTCAAACTTTGCATTCCCTATCAGCAAAAAAAGGCCCACTTTGCCCTGACGACCGGCGAAAAAATCGTGAACGGGCTGACTTATTATCGCGACCGTGCGAAGGTTGCCGGCCGTTTTGCTGATGTGCATATTCTAAGAGTAGAGCCTTTCGCAGATGGCATAAGCGTGTTTCCGGCCCTTGCAAATGAAGGTATTGCCCAGAAAGAGGTTCTTTCTTCCATGGCTGGTCGATATAATGCGGTTGCAGCCATCAATGGAGCATACTTTACCTCACGTGGCGACCCGATAGGCACCCTGATAATAAATAGACGGCTTATCAGTTCGCCGCTTTACAAACGCTCCGTTTTCGGGGTAACTGAAGATGATACACTTATTTTTGGAAATCCCGACTTTTCAGGAGTGCTAAGGTCTGGTAAACTCTCGGTGAAGATTGACGCAGTAAATCAACCGCGTCGTGGAAACTCACTGGTGGTTTTTACTCCCGAATATGCACGCAGCACCCTGACTGATGAAGATGGTGTTGAAATGGTTCTGGTTAAAGGTAAGGTTGTTGGCATCCATGAAAAAGATGCTCTGATTCCGCCTGATGGTGTTGTTGTTTCTGCGGGCGGCGAGAAGGCTTCTGAACTGTCTCAGCTGAAGCTCGGGCAATCTGTTGAACTTGATTATTCTATCGATAGACCATGGAATACCATCAGACATGCGGTATGTGGGGGGCCAAGGCTTATTGAAAATGGCCGGAAAAGCATTAACGGGAAGGAAGAAAAGTTCGATCACTCGATAGTTCATGGCAGACACCCGCGCACAGCAGTTGCAATGACATTTGACGGTGATCTTTTACTGGTAGTAGTTGATGGGCGTTCGCAACGAAATGCCGGTATGAAGCTCGAAGAACTCGCAGATTATCTGAGAACGCTGGGTGCAAGACACGCGATAAACCTTGATGGCGGCGGATCATCGTCAATGATCGTGCGTGGTCGCACTGTCAATGCACCATCCGACGGAAGGGAGCGGAGAATTTCAAATGGGATTCTCATTACTAATCGCTGAACGAAGGTTCAGCCTTGCGGTTTTAGTCCTGTTGGCATTCCTGGCCGGGAATGTTGGTTCGGCTTCTGGCCAGAATGTTGATGTTCTGCGTCTGAAAGACGTTAAAGTCGGCATGAAAGGTTTTGGAAAAACAGTTGTTCATGGCCGCAAGATTGAAACCTTTGAGGTTGAAGTACTTGGAATTCTTTCCAACAATAAAGTCAATGAGAACCTGTTGATTAATGGCAAGTCCATTCTGGTCAAGGTCAGCGGTGATGTGATTCGTCGCGCCGGCGGCATAGCAGCCGGTATGAGTGGCAGCCCCGTTTATATTGACGGCAAGCTTATGGGCGGCATCAGCTCAGGTTGGATAATGACCGATCATACCGTTGGCCTGGTAACTCCCATAGAAGAAATGCTCGAAATATGGTCTTACCCTGATTTTGCCAGTGCCTGCGTTGACGAGAGCAGAATCCGTCGCTGGGTTCCGGTTGCCCCGCTCAAACTCGACGGCAAGTCAATAAATGCAATTATTGAGGCCCCGTTCGATCTTGCCTCGACCTTATCTTCAGCCAGCGATGAAGCTGTTTTTCAGCAGGCATCAGTCGATGTTTACGTCGACGGGCTCGATGGCAAGGCTGCAGAGGTACTTAAATCTCGACTTCAGAAAAAAAATCTCGTCTTGACCCGCAAGGGTGGTGCTGCAACCCCCGAAACTCCAGATGTCGCCGACGCATCAGCCGACTCTTTTGAGCCCGGTTCTGCTTTCGGCATACAGCTTGCCCGTGGCGACATAAATATGACAACGCTCGGTACCGTGACCCATCGCAGTGCTCATCGTATTCTGGCGCTGGCTCATCCATTCCTTAAAAAGGGTGCCGTTTCATTTCTGATGACCGGCGCATATATACATCACTCATTTTCGAGCGTGCAGATGCCTTTTAAAATCGGCGCGCCGACCGAAATGCTCGGTATCATCACCCAG
>JAQUZA010000485.1 GCA_028691595.1 Candidatus Rifleibacteriota bacterium | reverse complement strand
GGTGCCGCGTGAGCAGTGCACTCTCATAATGAGATGCCGCGCATTACCATCCCGGTAGTCGGCAACCAGTCTGATAGAGGTAACATGAACCGGCCGACTGGCCAGTTTAACATCTTCTCCGGCCCGTGCCATGGCATAAGCACGTTTGCCCCCGACCTTTATTGCCGAGAAGGCTGGTGGAGTCTGATCGTAGCTGCCGACAAGACTGCGCAGTGAGCCCATCAGCAGCTCATTACTGAACTCTATCGGCCCGTCATGTCTGGTAGTGAAATTGCCGGTGGCATCGTAACTGTCGGTGGTGGCACCGAGCGTCACCCGCATCAGATAAGTTTTATCGAGGTGGGCGGCCGGAATGAAATTGATAAGTTTAAGGGCCCGGTCAGTAAAGACGAGCAGAACACCCTGGGCCATCGGGTCGAGAGTGCCGGCATGCCCGCACTTGATACGGTAGACGCGCCGAAGTTTGTCGATGACATCGTGTGAAGAGCAACCACGTGGTTTACAGACCACCAGACAGCCGTCAGGCATTGCAGATTTCTCCTGGCGGCAGGGCCGCGGCTACGGCTGAAACCACGGTGTGCATAACTTCTTCCAGGCTCCCGTCAATCTGGGCTCCCGAGGCGTTGCGATGCCCACCACCATTGAATTTCCGGCTTATTTCCATGACATCGACCTGCCCGGTTGACCTGAAACTGACCTTGATCTTGCCGCCTTCAACTTCTTTAAAAAGCAGGGCCGCTTCAATGCCTTTGATACAGCTGAGATTGCGAATTGCCCCGTCAGCATCAACTTCGGCGGCACCGGTGCGGGTGAAATCGTCGAGGGCAAGCCAGCTGGCCACAACTTTTCCATCGTTGAAACTGCGGGCCCGTGCCATGACGGTGCCGTGAATGACGACGCGCAGGTAATTGGTATTCTCGTAAACAATCTTGTAGATGTCATCTACCACCAGGTCGTTACCGATCAGGCGCGCCGCCACTTCATGGGCCCGGGGCGTTGAATTGTTGAACCGGAAGTTTCCGGTATCGGTCATGATACCGACGTAGAGAGCTTCGCGGCAATCACGGCTGAGCTCGATGCCGGTTCGCTCGAGAATATTATAAAGAATTTCGCAGGTCGAAGAGGCCTTTTCCTCGAGAATGTTTATGGTGCCAAGGCCGGTCACGCCAATATGATGATCGAGGTGAACCGTGGTGGCGGCGCGTTTAAAAAATTCGACGCGCTCGCCCATCCGGCGCGCTTCGGTGGTTTCCATGAGAAAGGCCAGGTCAAAATTGATATCTTCAGGAAGATCAGCACGGCAGCGGTTAGCGCCCGGTAACCATGAAATCTGTTCGGGAAGCGCGTCAAAGTTCAGCACCACGCAATTTTTGCCGGCGCTGAGACACCAGTGGTAGAGAGCCAGCTGCGACCCAAGCGCGTCGCCGTCGGCGTAGGGATGGGCAATGCAGAAAATGTTTCTGGCCCCCTTGAGTTTATCGCATATAAGATCTATCTGACGGTCGTATTCGGGGCTGGGCCATGAAACATTCATCGCTGGTGAGTCCTTGTTCTGGTTAATCTGAGGGCTTGATATTACGCAGCAGTTCAAGCAGATGGTCGCCGTGCTGAATCGATGGATCGAAGAAAAAGGCGAGCTCAGGCACCACCCGCAGCTCGATTTTCTTTTTCAGTTCGCGGCGCAGAAATGCTTTGGCCGAGTCAAGACCGTTTTGAACATCTTCGGGTCTGGTGTTGCCAGTCTCGTTGAGAAAACTGTAGAGCACCCTCGCCAGATGAAAGTCAGGGCTGATGTCGACATTGACGATGTGCACCCCTCTGACGCGTGGATCCTGAACCCGGCGCTGGATCAGCTCTGAGAGTTCGCGCAAAACCAGCGATTCAACCCGTTCCTGTCTTCTTGTCATACGTAATCCCAATATGTGTCGACGATTTCAACGCTGCTGTGGTCGGCGAGAATATCGTCAATTTTTTGTGCCATCTGTTGCAGCAGAAGGCGGTCATTGGCAACCATGGCAACACCAATGGTGCCACGTTGCCAGAGGTCATTATCAGTAACTTCAGCGATAGAGGCGTTAAACCTGGCCTTAACGCGGTCGATCAGACTGCGAAGAATCTGGCGCTTTTCTTTGAGGCTGTGAACCTCGGGAAAATGCATCGCGAAAGTGCCGATCGCCACTATCATCTGTTGCTTGCTGTCAGCCATCTTTCAGGTTCAAATGACCCTTTCGATTTCTTTCAGACGGAAGAATTCGAGAATGTCATTGTCTTTGATGTCATTGTAGTTTTCGACACCGATACCACATTCGTAGCCGGCATGAACTTCTTTGACATCATCTTTGAAACGTTTAACAGAACCGGTTTTGCCTTCAAAGATTTCAACGCCGTCACGGATAACGCGCACTGAAGCATTGCGCACCACGCTGCCGGTAGTGACGTAAGAACCACAGATGGCACCGACACCGGAAACCTTGTAGACCTTGCGGACTTCGGCTCGACCGATGATTTCTTCTTCGTATTCAGGTTCATACATGCCCTTGAGTGCCAGTTTAACGGCATCGATGGCATCGTAAATAATTCTGAAAACTTTGATTTCGACATCTTCGGCCTTGGCTGCGTCTTCAACATTCGGCATCGGCCGAACATGAAAGCCGATGATAATGGCGTTGCTGGCTGAAGCTAGGTTGACATCGGCTTCGGTAATGCCGCCGACACCGGTATGAATGACATTAACCTTGACTTCATCAGTGCTGAGGCGTTCAAGGGCATCTTTCATCGCGCCGGAAGAACCCTGAACATCGGCTTTGATGATAATGTTTAGATCTTTGGCCTGACCTTCGGTAACCTGTTTGAACAGATCGGCAAGCTTGATACGGTTCTCACGTGAGAGCCGTTCTTCGCGTGCTTTTTTCTGGCGGAGTTCACCAACGTAACGGGCGAATTTGGCGCTTTCGACAACGGCCATCTTGTCGCCAACCCTCGGCACGTCATTGAGCCCAAGAACCACGACCGGAAAGGCGGGGCCGGCTTCTTTGACCCTGGCACCGGCGTCGTTTACCAGAGCCTTGACGCGCCCGAAACTGCTGCCGCAGATAATATGGTCACCCATCTGCAGGCGGCCGTTCTGAACCAGAACAGTGGCCATCGGCCCCATGCCCTTGTCGAGGCGGGCTTCGATAATGGTGCCAATACCGGCTTTTACCGGGCTGGCCTTCAGTTCCATCATTTCGGCCTGCAGTAGAACCATTTCGAGCATTTCGCTC
>JAQUZA010000484.1 GCA_028691595.1 Candidatus Rifleibacteriota bacterium | reverse complement strand
CGAAATGCATCAGGATCGGATTTAGAAAACCCTTGGATATCCAATCAATCTTACCTTGATTAACCGCAAAAATAAATCTTTAAATCAAGAATTTTATCCAATTCGTGCAGTTGTGTTATAGTATTTTTATGGCTTGTCAGGCAAGATTGCCGATCTTTGTCATCGCCGCCGGGAATATCGTGAAGAAGCGCTTCCGGTTGAATGATCAGTTACAGTATAATCGCGTGATAAGTTCGAGATTTTAAATTTTGAGTTGGACAGCAAAAAGCCTTCTTAGAAGACCCGACCAGAGCAGAATTTCGACCGGCCTGATCTTTTTTTGAGGAGACCTGAAAAGTGTTAAAAAAATGGCTTCAGTGCAATGTTTTTCGTGGCATTGTCTCGCTGCTGCTTGCTTCGTTAATCTGGCTTTCGCTGGTGGCAAAGTTTTTTGATCAACCCGCCTCGAACTACATTGCAGCCGAAAAGAATGCGCCTCTGGCTCTTTCTATCGCCGGCAGGCATATAAAATTCTGGACTGATCCGCAGCTGCGCCAGCTTGAACTTGAAAAAATGCGTTCACGCAATGCCGAATGGGATTTTATGGCCCGCTGTTTTTTCGTCTGGTCTCTTGCAAATATGGGCTTGCGCGACCCCGAGATGAAGTCATCGGCACTGCCTGTAATGGACAGCATTATCGATGAAACAATCAGGCTTGAAAAGGAGCATGGAATTCATTTTTTTCTCATGCCCTATGGCAAATACTCTGAGTTTAAAATGCAACCGGAACGCTCGATTTTTATTGATGGCGAAATAGCCTTGATGCTTGGGCTGCGTCGCCTTCTTGAAGAAAAAGAAGAATACCGGATTCTGCACCGTGAACGTATCGATGTCATGCTTGAACGTATGCAGAAGGGCCAGGTCCTTTGTGCTGAGAGCTACCCCGACGAGTGCTGGCTGTTTTGTAACAGTATCGCTCTGGCCGCCATCAAAGTTGGTGACTATCTTGATAATACCGATCACTCAGATTTTTTTGCCCGCTGGCTTAAAAGTGCCCGCGAAAACCTGATCGACAAAGAGACAGGTATTCTGGTTGCAGCCTACGATTTAAGCGGCAAAAACGTTTCTGATGGTCCTGAAGGCAGTACAATCTGGCTGGCAGCCCACTGTCTACAGTTGATTGACCCTGAATTTGCCAGAGACCAGTATCTGAAGGCCCGCCAGCATCTCCGTTCACAGTTTCTCGGTTTTGGTTATGCCTATGAATGGCCAGCTGGTATCGGCCATGATGATGTCGATTCCGGGCCGATCATTCCCGTTATCAATCTTTCGGCAGGTTCTACCGGTCTCGCGTTTCTTGGTGCCGCATCATTTGGCGATCGTGAATACCTTGCAGAGCTGTATCGCTCCCTCGAGATGGGTGCTTTTCCTGTGCAAACAGAGCACGGCATCAGGTATTCGGCCAGCAATACGGTTGGCGATGCCGTTCTTCTTTATTCAATCGCCCAGGGCCCTGCCTGGCAGAAAATCATGACCGGGAGGCAAAAGCAATGATTGAAGCGATTCCCAGCCCTTTTAAAGCGCGTTTATTCTCGGCCTGGGGTTTTGTTTTCAGAGCCCTGTTGATAATTTTTGTCTTTGGCCTCCTTCATCTGCTGGGGCTGCGCGAATATACAAGCTTTATATCAGGCACAACCTCTGGAAATTACCACGATCTGCTGGGCATGACCTATTTTCTTTTCTATGCTCTCGCAGTTTTTGTGGCTCCGGTATTCCTTCTTGCTTCAGCTTTTATGGCAATTGTTTCACATTTTTTCGCCTCAAAACAGGCAGACAATGGATAAAAGAGAGGTTCGCCAATGAAATGCCCCGGATGCGAAGGTTTTATCAATGACTGTTCCCCGCATTGCGAGAGTTGCGGTTTTGATATTTCTGAATTCGACAAATGTCTCAGGGTTCCTTCCGAAAGAAGCGGTGGCCTGAATGACTGGGTCGGAGTTATAACTGATGAGGGCTGCGGGCGAATCGCTGACAGGCTGGCGGCTTTTAATCAGGCAACCGGCATAGATTTCTGCCTGGTTACCCTTCAGACTTCAGAACCTCGCTCTCCGCGTGAGTTTGCCTTCTGGCTATTCAATCGCTGGGCAATTGGTGGTGATGATCACCTTGGGGTGCTGGTGCTGCTGTCTATGGCTGAAAGACGCATAGAAGTCGAGGTGGGCTACACCATGGAAAAATATATCAGTGATGATGAGGCATCGGCCGTTCTGGAAAACCATGTTGTACCTTTCCTTAAAAGGGGCGATTTTGATAATGGCCTTTTTTATGCACTAGATGTCCTTGCCAAAATCTTTGAGCATGGTCGCGCCGAGGAGAATAAAAATGAACAGGCAAGTTAGTTTCGCCAAGCCTGAACGTATTTTGCCGGTTGCCGTAAAATCCTTTAACAGATCTTTCAGCATGAGATTTGTGACTCTGCTTTTGTTGCTTTTTGCCATAGTGGGTTCAGGGTTTGCACGTAATATGCCAGTTCGCCGGGTGCCACTCAATGACGAGATTTCGCTTCTCGACGCGCAGACGGCCCAGGAAGTCAAGCGATTCAGTCAGTTGTTGTATCGCGACCACAAGAGTGAACTCGCTGTTCTAATCATTCGCAGCACAGAAGGAAAAAATGCCGGAGCATACGCTGAAAGCATTTTTAATCACTGGGGACTCGGCCAGAAAGGCACTGATAACGGCATGTTGATCATGTTTGCCATCGATGACCGCCGGGTCGAAATCAAGCCCGGCATCAGATATCGCGAACATTTCACCGAAAGCTTCTGCACAGGCCTGCTGACCCGTTATGTCGTGCCAGAAATGCGTGCAGGTCGCCCCGGAAACGGTGTTGTTGCCGCAGCCCGCGAAGTTGCCGCCGAAATTCGCAGATTTGAAGAATCGGCAAATGGCAGCAGGCCTTCGAATAACCTTGGTAACAGCCAGCCGGTCGGTGAAAAAAAAAGCCCGCTGGCCAGTTCGGCGGGAAGCTCCAATAAAAAATCAACAGCATCCGTAACCCGCTCAGCAACAAAAAGCGCCGGCTTGCCCAGGATCAAAGCCGATACGGTCAGGCTCATCATTTTTCTTATCATTTTTTTGGCTACGGCCGCCGGAATCTATTATTTTTATCATATTTGATAATGTATATCCTTTACCATCAAATGTACCTGAGAATGTTTTAGAAACACTTCCAAAAGGTGAACTAAATGCAACGTTTGCAAAATCGATATTTCCACCTAATTCATAATTTCCTTCT
>JAQUZA010000026.1 GCA_028691595.1 Candidatus Rifleibacteriota bacterium | reverse complement strand
CCCGGAACACCGGGTAGTTTCAGGCGATATTCCGGCACTTCCCGCTGCTGCCTGGGGTGTCCTGGAAACCTCTGACAAGCCTGTCGTCTGTGATATTGGTGGCGGTGAGCCAGGCCTGAGACCTCTCGGGCGACTGAAAGATATAGCTGAGCAGCGGCACGCTAATGTTTTTTTTGTGATCAATCCATTTCGTCCGGGTTTTTCGAACCTCGAAGAAATGGCGGCCAGTTACAAGCATATGTGCGGCCTCAGTGCCATGCAGGTCACCCATATTATTGCCAATCCAAACCTGTCGGGCGATACCTCTCCAGAGCTGTTTAATGAAGGTCTTGCCCTGGTTAAGAGTTTTGCTTCCAGTATTGGCACAAAGCTCGGTTTCGCAGTGGCTGCAAATTGTCTGGCAGCAGACCTTGGCGTTAAGTCAGACAGCCTGCCGGGCTTTTATGACCTGAATGGTTTAACAATCTTTGTTCTTGAGCGTTACTGGAGCGTGCCGTGGCATTTTGGGGTCGTTGTCTGATATTTGTGCAGGCCGTTTAGGGTTTGTTTTTTGTTGCAGATATCAGGTTGTCATTGAAAAAAGTCTGTTTAAGTTGTATTAATATTTACAGTCTGCTCCTGAAGCATGCGTTGAACTAACACTGGAGGAAAGACAGAATGTCTAAATGGGTAATAAATGAAAGTCTGTGTAAGGGTTGCGGTCTGTGTATAGCCCGCTGCCCCCTCAAGATTCTTGCTTATGCTGACCACCTGACTCCCAAGGGTGTCTATCCGGCCGCAATCACTGATGAAAGCAAGTGTACAAGCTGTGCCATCTGTGCCAGAAGCTGCCCTGAAGTAGCTATCGAAATTTACAAAGAAGAGAAATAAGGAGTTAATAAATGGCTAAGGTGTTGATGAAAGGCAACGAAGCGATTGGCGAAGCTGCTGTTCTTGCCGGTTGCCGATACTATTTCGGTTATCCAATTACTCCGCAGTCTGAATTACCAGCCTATCTGGCCCGGCGACTGCCTGAGGTCGATGGCGTTTTTGTTCAGGCCGAAAGCGAAGTTGCGGCAATAAATATGGTTTATGGTGCAGGCAGTGCCGGTGCCCGTGTAATGACCTCGAGTTCAAGCCCCGGCATCAGCCTTAAACAGGAAGGCATTTCCTATATCGCCGGTGCTGAAGTTCCATGTCTTATCGTGAATGTAATGCGTGGTGGCCCGGGGCTTGGCAATATTGCCCCCGCTCAGTCAGATTACTGGCAGGCAACCCGCGGCGGTGGCCATGGCGATTATCGCACCATCGTTCTCGCCCCGAATTCTGTCCAGGAAATGGCCGATATGACCATTGCCGGTTTTGAATTCGCCGATCGTTTCAGAAACCCGGTTTTACTCCTTTCAGACGGCGTTCTTGGCCAGATGATGGAACCGGTGAACCTGCCTGAACCGCGCGATTATGATGTTAACAGCAAAAAATGGGCTCTTGGTTATAAAGGCAGTGATAAAACTGAACGCAACCTCTGCTCATCGATATTCCTCGATCAGGATGAACTTGAAGAGCATAACTGGCACCTCTATCAGAAGTATCAGGTTGTTACAGACCTTTTCAGCAAAGGCGAATTCAAAGATTTTGCCGTTGAAGAACATCTTTGTGACGATGCCGAAATCATTCTCGTCGGTTATGGAATCATTTCAAGAATTTTGAAAACCGTCGTGGAAAAATGCAGAAAACGTGGCATTAAAGCCGGTATGGTGCGCCCAAAGGTCTTGTGGCCATTCCCGACCGGCGTGTTCGAAAGACTTGCAAAAACAGCTTCGCAGTTCCTGGTTGTCGAAATGTCCTGCGGCCAGATGGTTGAAGATGTCAAACTCTCAGTGGATGGCAAAAAACCCGTGTTCTTCTTCGGCAGAACCGGCGGCACCGTTCCCTCAGATTTTGAAATCCTTAACGAAGTTGATAAACTCGTCAGACCAGACTGAAAGGAGCCAGGATAAATGACCATGAAAAAAGTATTTTCTCGACCTGCGAGCTTGAGCAAAACGCCGTTCCATTATTGTCCCGGCTGCGATCACGGTGTTATTCACCGCCTGGTCGCCGAAGCCATCGATGAACTCGAAGTTGCTGACCGCACCATCGGCGTTGCTCCGGTTGGTTGCTCAGTTTTTGCCTATGACTATTTCAATTTCGATTTCAACCAGGCTCCCCATGGCCGTGCTCCGGCCGTTGCGACCGGTATCAAACGCACCCGCCCTGAATCGATCGTGTTCACCTATCAGGGTGACGGCGATCTTGCCGCCATCGGCACAGCCGAAATCATTCATGCTGCTAATCGCGGCGAAAACATGACTGTCGTTTTCGTCAATAACGCAATTTATGGCATGACCGGTGGCCAGATGGCTCCCACTTCCCTCATCGGAATGAAGACGCAGACTTCTCCCTATGGTCGCGATGCCGCTACTGCCGGTCATCCGATCCACATGAGCGAAATGATTGCAACTCTCGAGAGCCCCGTATATGTAACCCGCGTTACCATTAATAACGTTGCCAATCTTATGAAGGCTAAAAAGGCTATTCTGAATGCCTTCAAGCTGCAGAAAGAGGGCAAGGGTTTTGCGTTTGTTGAAGTGGTGGCGATCTGCCCGACCAACTGGGGTAAGAAACCTGCCGATGCGCACAAATGGCTCACCGAAAACATGCTGCCGGTTTTTCCGCTGGGTACCTTTAAAGATACCCATGGCGTTGAAAAAGCTGCATAACAGGAGGCATAGATATGTCGTCAAAAGTTGAAAGAATAATTCTGGCAGGTTTCGGCGGTCAGGGTGTTCTCTTCCTCGGAAAAGTTATCGCTGAAACTGGTATGCACGCCGGCAAATTCGTTTCCTGGATTCCGTCATATGGCCCCGAAATGCGCGGCGGCACTGCCAACTGCTCGGTAATTCTTTCTGAAAATGAAATTGCTTCACCGATGGTAACCGTTCCTGACACTGTTATTGCCATGAACCGCCCTTCGGTCACCAAGTTCAACCAGAAGATCAAGGCCGGTGGCATGCTGATGTACAACTCTTCGCTGATCGAACGCCAGGAATTTCGCGATGATATCCGTCTCGTGGAAATACCGGCCAACGAGATCGCAGAAGAGCTTGGTAACCCGAAAGTTGCCAACCTGGTTATGGCTGGTGCTTACTCAAAATTCAGCAAGCTGATTACCTTCGATGATCTGGTAGCCTGTCTGCCGAATCTGGTTAAGGGTGCCAAAAAAGAAATGCTGGATATCAACCTTGCAGCCTTCAAAAAAGGCTTCGATTTTGTTGAAGAAAAGAAGTATATGTTCGGTCGTTACGTCTATTCAGTGTTCAAAGGCATCTGAGTAGTATCTGCTTTCTGCCTGGTGCTGGTTTAATTTAATATGATTGGGCCGGTCGAACGGGCAGAAGCGTATAAGATGTTAAATCAGAGGGGGCGCATGGTTGCGCTCCCTCTGTGTTAGACCCGGAGGTCAAATTTGTCAGTTGTGAACAAGGTTCCCGAAACCGTTAAAATTGTAATCGAAGCTCTCAAAGATAAAAAAGTCGAGAATCTGGCAGTCCTGGATGTAACCAGTCTTGTTCCCTATACTGATTATTTTATTATCGGTACCGGCAACAATGCCCCGCACGTTCAGGCTCTTGCCGATACCGTTGCCAAACTTATCAAAGTGCCCGAAGCACGCGGAGTCAGAATTGAAGCCGATCAGACTGCTAACTGGGTACTCATCGATGGTGGTGACTTTGTTCTGCATCTTTTTCAGCCCAAAGCCAGAAACTACTATAACCTCGAAGACCTCTGGGAAGACGCGCCCAGAATTGAGGCCTGATAAGCATGGTTCCGCATGCCAGGGTAATTGAGAAGCAACTGGTCGGCACTCTCAGCGAAGACAATCGGCACAGGCTTGAACGTGTTCTGCGTCTGCGCGAGGGTGACAGTTTTGTGATTACCGATGGCTGCGGTCATGAAACGACAGCCATACTGGGCCGTTCAGGCAGTTATTCTGCTGATTCCTGGCTGACACCGGATCGCGAACCCCTGGTTGATGTAACCCTTTTCGCCGCTATCTCAAAGGGCGAAAGACTCGAGTGGCTTATTGAAAAGGCCGTAGAGATGGGTGTGCGGCGCATTGTGCCCCTGATTGCCGAGCGCTGCATTGTTAAAAGCCCGGGTGAGTCTAAGGTTGATCGCTGGCGCAAGATTGCGGCAACGGCGATGTTGCAGTGCGGGGGCTGTATTCTTCCTGAAGTTTCTGATCCGCTTAAACTTTCGTTGCTGGCACCCCCACCCGCAGACACTTTGCCGATTCTTCTCCATGAAGAATCCCTTTCGGTTTCTTTGCATTCTCTTCCGCAAAATAGCTCGCAAACGGCCATCTGGCTGGCCTCTGGCCCCGAAGGCGGTTTTGCAGACAACGAGGTTGATTTTTTCATTAATAGTGGCTGGCAGCCGGTCTGGCTGGGAAAACGGCTTTTCAAAACCGACACTGCTCCAACCATTGCCCTTGCCAGTCTTCTTATTCGTTCCTGGGGTGCCTGATTCAGCATCCAGAAAATATTGGGTGAGTCATGACAACATTTTTACTTAAATCGCTGGGTTGCAAAGTCAGCCAATATGATGGTGAGCGCCTGGCGGAAAAACTTCGTCAGCATGGCCTTCAGCCAGTTGACGATGCCCCTGATGTTTTTATTCTGAATGGTTGTTCGGTTACCGGCAGAGCCTCGCAAAAGGTCAGGCAGACACTAAGAGCCGCCCGGCGCAACTGGCCGACGGTAAAACTTGTTCTGGCCGGATGTGAGGCCAGACTGGTTACCCAACGACACCAGGAACTGCCGGATATAGACTGGCTTTTGAAAGACGGCGAAACCGCCTCTGTCGAGGCAATGCTTGCAGCCCTCGCTTTAGATGTAACGCCGGTTTCTTGCGAAAAGACTTTATCTGGGCCAATAAGCGCCAAAACTCGTGCGTTTTTGAAAATTCAGGATGGTTGCAACCAGTTCTGCGCTTACTGCATAGTTGCGCATCTTCGTGGTGAAGAATGGTCGCGGCCGGTTGAAGATGCCGTTGCAGAAGCCAGAAATCTTGTGGCTGAAGGTCATCGCGAAATCGTTCTGACCGGCATTCATCTTGGCCATTATCGCCCGTCCCTGCTGCATCTTCTCTGGCAACTCGACCTGGTCGATGGCCTCGAACGCATCCGACTCAGCTCGATCGAGCCTGTCGAGGTTACCGATGACCTGATTGACTGGGTGGCTACTTCACCAAAAGCCTGCCGTCATTTTCATCTTCCCCTGCAGTCCGGGTGCGATAAAACTCTCAAGGCCATGCGTCGGCCATATTTGACAGCCGATTTTCGGGCTATAGTCGACAAAATTCGCCGGCGTATGCCGCTGGCGGCAATCACTACCGACCTGATTGTCGGGTTTCCCGGTGAGACCGAAGCCGATTTTGCTGAGACCCTCAGCTTTCTCGAAGAGATAAGGTTTTCGCGCCTGCATATTTTCAGATTCTCTCCCCGGGATGGCACTCCGGCGGCAACAATGCCGGATCAGGTTGATAATGTAACCAGGGCGGAGCGTGCCGGTCGGGTTGAGCAGGTCTGGCAGAAGTGCTCTAGTGACTTTTACCGGAGCTTTGTTGGCCAACCCCTTGAAGTTTTGTGGGAGACTCTTGAAAATGGCCAGCTTTGCGGCTTTTCCAGAGAGTATGTGCCGTGCAGGCTTGCCAGAGCCGACGAGAGTCTTTTGAATCATCTCAGTCCGGTAAAAGGCCTTGAACTTGTTTCTGAACATCTGTCGGTTATTCTCGACAACTGAAGCCCGGAAAAGGTTTTGTGCCTGATTTACAAGCAGCTACGGCATAGTCTGTTTGTCGGTCTTGTTCTCTGGAACCAGTGCAAACAGTGCGTTGGCGACCGATTCTTTGTGCTCGAGCAACATGATTTTAGCTGTTTTGCCTTCTCCAAAAAACAGGTGCCCGATTTTTTCTGAGTCGGCATCGATGACCAGGCCGAGAACCCTGTCTCCATGTTCAACC
Source organism: Candidatus Rifleibacteriota bacterium (assembly GCA_028691595.1). GTDB lineage: Bacteria > Muiribacteriota > Ozemobacteria > Ozemobacterales > Ozemobacteraceae > Rifleibacterium. The sequence goes on along the minus strand of JAQUZA010000026.1, from coordinate 9,279 downwards.
AGCAGGCCCTCAACTTTGCGCAGAAATCTCTCAGCCGCATCATTGCTGATAATTAACAGACGCGAAATTCTTGTGCCCCGTTTGCTTTCGGTTTTCTCGTCGACCATTTTCAGCCCATTGGCCTGTGTTTCGAGGTTGCGTTCGATCAGTTCAAAACTTCTGACTATGCGGCCACGTTTGTGCTCAAACTGCAAAGTCCTGATAAAATTTTCAGAGTAAGGTAGAAAAACGGCTTTTGCTCTTGAGTTTTCCCAGAGTTTTTTCTGGTTGCCTGAAAGAAGGGCCATTATTTTTTCACTTCTCGGGTCACTTTCCACTAGCCTGGGCAAACGAAATTGTGTATTCACGCAGTTCCCTCTGGGTTTGATTTTTTGTCGGGCAGTAAAGGGCCTGTCTCAGATGATAACAGAAATTTATCGCTCTGGCTCTTTAAAAGGAAACGTAAAAGTACTAATATGAATTGTGCGTTACCTGTATTTCTGTTGCCGCCGCCATTTTATGATTCAGATATTCGATCAAACTGTCTGAAATGCCATAGATGCACCACTATAACCGGAAACGAGGGTTTGTACGTTAATTATGCATGATGGCAGAACATTACATCGGAAGAGAGAAATAAATGAAAATTTTCAATCTGACACTTTGTCTGGTTTTTTTGATTACGGTTTCAGGCTGTTCCATTCCTGGCTCATCAGGCAATCCTCCGGTTGAAGATGATTCAGTTACTATCAAAGGCCGGCTTAATGTACCTCAGGTCGCTTCTAATGGCATTCTGGCAGCAATTGGTGAAGAAAACTCAGCCGATGGCTTTGCACGCTTTCTTGCAGGTGCCACCTGTATAGTTAATGGCAAGTCGGTCAGCTATTCGTTGAGCAGTACGACACGCGATTTGACCGTCGAAAAAATGCCTCCGGCTGATTCTTATCATCTTGAACTCAGGTGCAGTAATCTTAAATTAAGAGCCTTTGCCCCCTGGTCCGGCCGAAACACCAATTTGCCTTTTGGCGTGTCTTTGCGTAGTACAGCCGACTGGTATCTGCGTGATGCCCTGGCGAGTTCAGCAAACATTGCGCATGACCATCTTGGCGAATACGCCATTAAAGAGTTTCTGCTCGACAGCCTGGCAGGCGCAATGCAGACTGAATTGAAAAAGACCGCTCTCACTTCGGCAACCTATGACAAATTTGTCAGCAATGGCGCTGCCGCAGCTGTCAATGGCAAAACTCTGTCTGAATGCCTCAGAAAAAACGGGGCTGCGTTTGCATATAACGGAACCTTCTCGGGGAATGTGTCTTATTATGCCTTTAACTCATCAGGCAAGGCCGTTCTGGCTGTTCAGGCGGTTGCCAGTATGACCTGCAGCCAGGCTGGTAACTCGGTCAGTGGCAGTTTAAACATTGAACCCACCGCTGTGGTGCCTCTTGTTGCAAATCCTGGCATTCAAAGCCCTTCAAAAACGGCTTTTGCCTTTTCCGGAACAGTTCAAAACTCATTTTTGGCGTTTACCCGCAAAGGGTTGCTTGGCCCGCTGGCCGGCAAAGCTCTCGACAGCTGGACAATTTTTCCGGTTCGCGGGGGGGTGGCCGTCAGGGCTGAAAATCTTGACAGTGCTTATTACACGGGTTTGCTTATCAGACCCGGCGAATTTATTCTGCAAAAAAGATAGCCTGTTATCTGCTATACAGATTCAGGTGTTTTTTTCCGATATTTACATTAGAAGACTCAGACCAGGAAAAAAACATCAAAAGAAGGCGAACAATTCTCTGGTTAATGCTGCTTGCGGCATGGCTGCTGCCTGCTGCCGGTTCTCTATTTGCCTCGACAAGGCCAGATGGAACGCTGATGCCGGTGCCATCACTTGAACGTGAAGAATCCAATACTGATACTCCCTTTGGTCCTTATCGCGAGAAGTCGGCGCAGCGTTTTATTTATACCCGCAAGACTACACATCTCGTCACTGAGTTGAATTACCGGCATGTTCTTTATAAGGATCTCTACGGTGTAGCCCCTGAAAAGAATTATCTTTATCAGGCATCATTCAAAGGTTACAACATGTCGAGTCCACTTGAATTCAAGGTTGGCCGCATTGTTACCGGAAACAACAGTCTGCAGACCGTTGATGGGATTTCATGGTTTTACCCGTCGGGCAACAGGCTCAAAACAACCGTTGATTTTGGCCGGATAGCCAGCATCGACAGCAAAAATTCAGGCCAGCCATCTTTTGCAGAAGGTCGCCTGCATTACAGTTTTAATGATAATGCCTATATGGCAGTAAAGGCTGTAAGGCAGTTTGACCAGGATTATGGCGGTGCGATGCTTGGTTACAACGCCGAAAATTTCAGAGTCAGTGGTGAAGCCATCAGTGGCGGGGCCACCGATTCTGCACGGCTTTCACTTCAGTATTTTGAGCCAGGACGCTTCGATTTAACTTCCGATTATCAGCTGTTCAAGAACGATACTTCTGATTCAGGTGTAATGCGCCATTATGTCGGCCTTGAGAGCGGGCAGATGTATGTTGAGGGCGGCGTTGGCAGCCAGTTCTGGTTCAGCGGCCCGAAAATACCTGATGCCTGGTTCTACGATGGCAACGTTTCGTTCACAACCAGAAATAGAGACAGGGCAAGCCTGGGTTACCTGGTTGAAACTGATAATGCTTCAACAAGTAGAACCATTTATGGGCGGGCTGAACGGCGCATTTCGTCAAAAACAACTTTTGGCATCGGAGTTGAAGATACGCGCTTTGAAAAAAGTGGTGGCACGGTACAAAATCTCGAAGGTCGTTTGAACCGCCGTGTTCAATGGGGCTGGGTCGAGTTATCCGGGGCAGTGATTTCTGGAGCCTCAGATTCGAATCTGCAAAAAGATATCAAGCTTCGGGCCGGTTACGAATTTTAAGTCTGGCCTTTTCAGGGCGATTTTTTGCGACTATTTCTGTTGCAAGACAAAAACTTTACACAAGTTGTCAGATTCAAGTATTCTGTAGATAGAGGAATCACAACTTGGGGATTGTCTGAGAAGCGGCCGAAAACCCCAACGAAAAATAACCACAGGCAATGCTTTTCCAGAGGCGGCGTTGATCTGAGTCTGAAATTACGGTTCGGCATTGTACCTACATGCACCGGGTTTTGTTTATGGGCCTTCTGTAAGTGAGTACCTGCAGACATCGAGTATATAGCCAGAGAATGGAGAATCTTTTGAAAAATCTTGTTAAGAGCGGAGATTTATGAGAATACCCGGCCTTAAAAAGGGTGCGAAAATTTCTTATATTTTTTTAGCGCTTGTTTTAACTGTTGTGATCGCTTTTTGCTCTGAGAACCCTCAGACTCAGCCCTTGTCTGAAAATGCCAGGAAGCTGTCAGGTCAAACCATTATCAGCAAACCTGAGACAAATGAATCAGAAGATTTGCAGAGAGAGCACAACATGTTCGTTGATTCATTGCTGCGAGCCATTCCGGTGGCGGTTTTTTATAAAGACAAAGAAGGGCGATATCTGGGTTGTAATGATGTTTTTGCCCAGATTCAGGGGGTTACGAACGAGCAGATAAGAGGCAAGACTGTATACGACCTTTGGCCGGGTGATCTGGCTGAAAAGTATCATCAGGCAGATCTTGAGTTGATGAATAGCCCGCAGCATCAGATATACGAGTTTGAAGTCAAAGATAAATGCGGCAATTTTCGCCCGGTAATTTTTGGAAAGCAGCCCTTTTATGACCAGCATGGCCAGATAGCGGGCCTGGTTGGTGCTTTTGTCGACATATCTGCGCAGAAGAACCTTGAAAAAAGACAATACTGGTATGTTGTTACACTCTCGGCTGTAATGATAATTCAATTGCTGCTGATTATCGCTTTAGTAAAGGTTTTATTAGCCCGCAAAAAGATTCTTGGCTCGCTTTTGCAAAGTGAGAAGAAATACAAAAGACTTGCCCAGAATTTATCAGCAGTGGTTTTTCAGTTTAAAATGGCTGCGGATGGCAGTTGTTCGTTTCCATTTATCAACGATACTCTATTTATTGTAACCGGCATTAAGGCAGAAGATGCAATGAGAGATGTAAACATGCTGCTTGATAAAATAGAGCCAGATGAGAGAAAGGCATTTCAAGATAGTGTCGTTGAGTCTGCCAGAACGCTTAAGCCTTTTCATTGCATTTTCAGGTATACGAACCGGGGTAATCTGAACTGGGTCGAGGCGCGCTCAACCCCAGAGAGAATGTCAGACGGAAGCACCATCTGGGATGGTTTTTTCTTTGACATATCAGAGCAGAAAATAACCGAAGCAGCTCTGCGCGAAAAAACTTCTGAACTCGAAACCTTTTTTTCTTCGGCTCTTGATTTACTTTGTATTGCTGACACACAAGGAAACTTTATCAAAGTTAACAAAGAATGGGAAAGAGTTCTTGGTTACAGTGTCGAAGAATTGCAGAATCGAAAATTTCTTGAATTTGTGCACCCCGATGATATGCCGGCAACCACCAATGCACTTGCAAAACTTGCTCAGCAGGAAACCGTAACGAATTTTACCAATCGTTTCAAGTGCCGCGACGGCAACTATCACTTTCTTGAATGGAGGTCTTCACCGGGTGGTTCTATTATTTATGCCGCTGCCAGGGATATAACTGAACGCAAAATTGCTCTGGATGTTCTTAAAGAAAGCGAGAACCGGGCGGTTCTTCAACGTGGTGCCATTGCGGCAATTATGGTTGACGAAGTGGTTTCATCAGGCAATGCTGATTCTGCTTTCAGGCGAATTACAGAGGTGCTTGCAGACACCCTTGATGCTTCGCGAAGCAGTGTCTGGGCACTTGCCGCTGACGGCAGATTTGTCTGTCAGACCTTGTTCAGCCTGGAAAATAGACAATTTTCCTCAGGTGAAACATTTGAATCGGCCGTGTTCCCGACCTATTTTAAGGCTATTAACTCAGACAGTCATGTTTGTGCTGATGACGCGTTGACCAATAGAAATACTCTGGATCTTGTTGATTTATATTTAAAACCTAATGACATCCGTTCGCTTCTCGATGCCGGAATCTTTATCGATGGTAGGCTTCGCGGTATTATCAGCTGTGAACAAACCGGCCACCCCAGAAAATGGAATTCAGATGAAGAAGCCTTTATTTGTGCCTTTGCTGCATTCGCCGGGCAGATTATGGTTGCCGCAGAAAGAAGGCAGGCAGAAAAAAGCCTGCGCGAGAGCGAAGCGCGCTTAAGCAAAATTCTTGCAATTGTTCCTGACATGGTTTCGGTTCATGACCGGCAGATGAACATCGTTTACAGTAACTGGAACGGCTTTGGGGCAGTAGCTGAAAATATGCGCAAAACCGGCAGCAAATGTTTTAAAGCCTATCGCGGCTGCGACGATGTCTGTGAGGGTTGTCTGGCGAAGTCAGTGTTTGAAAGTGGTAAACCATGTATTAGCGAGTCGCAGCTGGCAGATGGAAGATGGATCGAGTTGAGGGTGCTGCCAATAATTGACGGTGATGGTGATTGTGACCTTTTTGTCGAGTGGGTTCGCGATATTACCTCCCGCAAGCAGACCGAACAGGTCATAGCGGCAAAAAACAAAGAACTCGAGCAGTTGCTTTATGTGGCATCGCATGACCTGCGTTCTCCTCTGGTAAACGTTGATGGCTACAGCCGCGAAATCAGTTTTGCCCTTGACGAACTGCAGAATGCTCTGTCTGAAGAATCAGTTGCAGGTAATGATGTGCATCTGGAAACCATTCTTTCTGATATTAATGAATCCCTTGCCCATATCCGCAAAAGCGCCAGGCAGATGGACGCTCTTCTCAAAGGGTTGCTCAAGCTGTCACGACTGGGTCGGGCCGCGCTCAACATCGGGGTGATAGATATGAATCGTCTTGTCAATGAAATCGTCGCTGCGAATGATTTTGAGGCTGGTAAAACCGGTGTTGATCTGCAAATTGAAAGTTTGCCTCCCTGTATCGGGGATTGTGTTCAGGTTACTCAGGTTTTTTCCAATCTGATAGGCAATGCCATCAAATATCTCGACAGTGGCCGAAAGGGCATGATAAGGGTAAGCGGCAGGGTAAGGGACGGTAAAAGTATTTATTGCGTAGAGGACAACGGCATCGGCATAGCCCCTCAGCATAAAGATAAGATATTCGAGCTTTTTCACCGTCTCGAGCCTGCAAAAACAGAGGGTGAAGGGCTTGGTCTGACAATTGTAAGACAGGTGCTCGAAATGCTTAACGGAGAAATCTCGCTGGATTCAACACCTGGGGTTGGTAGTTGTTTTCGGGTGACACTGCCCTCGGCGATAGAGGGCAGCAAAAGTTGAGCCTGGCAAATGAATCGACAGGGAGGACTGGCATGCAGCAGGAAGTGGTAATTCTGGTTGCCGAGGATGATGAAGGGCACGCAGGGCTGATACGCAAAAATCTATTTCGAGCCGGTATAGTTAATGAAATTAAGCATTTTGTTGACGGCCAGGAAATTCTTAACTTCATTTTCTGTCTTGGAAACGGCCCTCACCGGCAGAAGGGGCTTTCATACATTCTGTTACTGGATATCCGCATGCCAAAGGTTGATGGTATTGAGGTTTTGCGGCAGATTAAGTCAGATGACGAACTAAAAAAAATGCCCGTGGTTATGATTACCACAACCGACGATCCGCGTGAAGTAGAGCATTGCCATAGCCTTGGCTGTAATAATTACATAACCAAACCTGTTGAATATGAGGCTTTTGTTAATGCCATCAGGCAATTGGGTCTTTTTCTTTCGGTGGTTGAGTTGCCACAGTTGAATGGTAAAAATCTCTGATTTGTGGGAAAAAGTATGAAAGCAAAACGTGAGCAGGAAAAACCGAAAGGTATCAGAGTTCTTATCGTCGATGATGACGAGGGTTTTAGAAATCTGATCATGCGAACTCTTGCAAAACTCAATATTGCAGCCTGTGGGGTCGAAAGGGGCTGCGAAGCTCTTGAACTGATAGCTTCGTCTGCACCAGAGCTTCTGTTGCTCGACCAGAAACTTTACGATATGACGGGGCGCACCATTGTCGAAAAATTGTCTGAACGCGGTTTGCATATTCCATTTATCATTATGACCGGCCAGGGCGACGAGAGACTTGCCGTCGATATGATGAAGCTTGGAGCCCAGGATTATCTGGTCAAGGATACCGAATTTCTCGATCGGATTCCAGGTGTATTGGAAAGGGTTTTCAGGGCTATTCAGACCGAAAAGAAGCTTGCAGAAACTGAAAAAGAAAAGGAAAAGCTCCAGGCGCAGCTTTTACAGGCTCAGAAAATGGAGTCTGTCGGCCGGCTTGCCGGTGGTGTTGCCCATGATTTTAACAACATGCTCGGAGCGATACTTGGTTATACAGAACTGGCGCTGCACAAGGTTTTGCCGGCTGACCCTCTTTTTGAATATCTTGAACAGATTCGAAAAGCGGCGACGCGGTCGGCAGATCTGACGCGCCAGCTTCTTGCTTTTGCCCGCAAACAGACGATTTCACCCGTAACAATAGATTTGAATCGTACGATTTCAGAGATGCTGAGAATGCTCTACCGCCTGATCGGCGAGAACGTAAAACTCGTTTTTAACCCATGTAGAGAGAAGCTTTTTATCAAAATCGATCCGTCGCAGATCGATCAGATTCTTACTAACCTTTGTGTTAACGCCAGAGATGCTATTTCAGGCACAGGCCAGGTAACTATCGAAACCTCTCTACAGCATGGTAATGAAGAGTTTTGTTTGCATCACGAGGCGGCTGTCGCCGGTTCTTCTTATGTGATGTTAACAATACGCGATAATGGCTGTGGAATGGATGAAGAAGCCATGGCCCATTTATTTGAACCATTTTATACAACCAAGGTGATTGGCAGAGGAACCGGGCTTGGCCTGGCCACCATATACGGCATAGTGCAGCAGAATGATGGTTTTATCGATGTTGAGAGCAGGCCCGGTAGCGGCTCAACCTTTCGCCTGTATTTGCCATCGCATCAGGAATTGCCTGAAACTGCTGGCAAAGAGACGACTGCAGCATCGGCGACTTCGGCAGCCGGCATCGTTTTGCTGGTGGAAGATGAGCCGACTGTTCTGGCAATGACTGAGATGATGCTCAAGCATCTGGGTTACAAGGTTTATTCGGCTGCAAATCATGAAGAAGCAATCGGCAAAGCCCGACAGCAAGCCGGTCAACTTGATGTGCTGCTGACTGACGTGGTTATGCCCGGTGTCAACGGGCGTGATCTGGCCCGGCAGATAATTGAAATCTGCCCGAATATCGCGGTTTTGTATATGTCAGGCTATACAGCAGATGTAATTTCACAGCAGGGCATGGTAAGCCAGAACATTCATTTCATTCAAAAACCATTTGATCTGCCTGGGCTGTCGGTTGCAATTCGCGAAACCCTTAAAGCCCGAAAGAATTGCTGTGAAAAAGACTGATCTGCCACAGATTTTTTGTGCTATTTCTTGCTTTTGTTGGGCGACTGTTTTAATATCGCCACTGGCTGAAAAGAGAAGTCGAGTGTAACTCTCGCGCGAGTCCGTCGCCGTAACTGGGGACAAATGCCCACCTCATGGTCACTGTCGCAATGATGGGAAGACCGGGCATGCGGATGATCCACAAGCCGGAATATCTCTAAGCCACACTGGAGCTTTTCTCTGGTGAATTTTAGACGAGGTGGCGATGACCCATGCTCAAAAAGCTGTTTTCTGCACCCATTTTTTTTCTTCTTTGTTCCGTTTCTGTTCTGGCAGATGTTCCGGAATATGCCGTTTCCAGGTCAGATTTCGATCTTGGAACGGTAACCGTTGAAGCACTTCCCTGGAATCACCCGGAATCGATTACCGGCCGGCCTGATGGTGAGACGTATTTTGAGATTCTGCCGGCAACCGGGCACTCAACCCTTTCTGAAAGCCTGGATGGCCAGATGGGCATCTCATTGCGCAGTAGCGGCGGTGCCGGAACAGTATGTTCAATAAGTTCCGGAGGGCTTTCCGGCAACAAGATTCTGGTCGTAAAAGACGGTTTGCCCGTTAATGACCCATTTACCGGCACTCCCGATATTGGCGATTACCCGACTCTTCAATTTGAACAGGCTGAGTTCTGGGCTGGCAACCGCGCAACCATGTGGGGAAGCAGCAGCATTGGCGGTGTTCTCCGTTTGACAAGCCGGTTCCCAGACGATGGCCGCTTGCGGCTCTGGACTGACGGCCATGGGGGGCGCGGTCACGCCGTAGAGACAAGAATTTATCCAGGTAAGACAAAGCTTGGAGTCAGGGTTAGCCAGTTTACCACTCCTGGTTTTTCTG
>JAQUZA010000483.1 GCA_028691595.1 Candidatus Rifleibacteriota bacterium | reverse complement strand
CAACACCTGGTCTTGCCTCCGGTTCGACCGGCTTTTTCGCTTCAAAGGAGTATCTGCTCCTGTTTTCTGAAAAAAAATTGCGTGGCTTTCTTATCTACGCCTGGCCCGATTACAATGTTCTCGAAATCGGCCGGGGTGGGGTGAGTTTTTATGTTGTTGCTACCGAAAGCGGTTTTAAGATGCTCAACCAGTTCGGCAAAGCCGTCGATGTCGAGGAAGTCGAAGCATTCGGTTTTTCCGGATGTCAAGGGCTGGCGAGCAATCGGGGTTATATCTGGTCGAGAACTCTGCCACTTTTGAAAAAGGCTATCTTCGTTGGTTATGGCCCTGATACGTTTGCAGCACATTTTCCCAATCATGACTACCTCGGAAAACTGCGTGTCTGGGGCAGTGGCATTTTTACCATGATTGAAAAGCCCCACAATCTTTTTTTGCAGGTCGGTATTAATTCTGGTTTAATTTCACTGCTGGCGATTTTGGTTCTGTTTGCCGTTTATCTTTATGAATCGATTTGTCTTTACTGGCGGTGCTGCTTCTGTCGAGCTTCTGAAATTGTTGGTCTTGGCTTGATGGCAGCGGTGGTCGCCTATCTTGTCGCCGCGATGTTTAACGACAGCATTGTTGGCATCGCCCCGGTGTTCTGGGGGGTTCTCGGAATGGGCATCGCTGCGAACCGTATCAATCTGGGAGCAATGAATGATGAAAGAAAGATCTGGAATGAAAGCAACAGGGCTGATTGAATTGCTTGAACAAAAGGGCTTTGCTTTGTTACAAAAGGGCCTTAGTCAAAAGATAAACAAGAGGTCTGTTCATGAATAAAAGTGCGAAAATTTTTGTCGCTGGCCATAGAGGCCTGGTGGGTTCTGCTTTGGTTCGGCTTCTTCGGGTTTCTGGTTACGAAAACCTTGTTCTTAGAACTTCAAAAGAGCTTGATTTACGCAATCAGGCTTCTGTAAACGAATTTTTTGCCTTAGAAAAACCAGATTATGTTTTTCTGGCTGCGGCAAAAGTTGGTGGAATTAATGCCAACATGACTTTCCCTGCTGATTTTATTTATGACAACCTTGTCATTCAAAGTAATGTGATCAAAGCCTGTTTTACTTCGGGTGTCAAAAAAACCTGTTTTCTTGGCAGTTCATGCATTTATCCGCGAGATTGCCCCCAGCCAATGAAGGAGGAATATCTTCTCTCCGGGCCGCTGGAGCCTACTAATGAGGGTTATGCCATTGCAAAAATTGCCGGATTGAAGTTAATGAAATTTCATCACCAGCAATATGGTTTGAAGGGCATTTGCCCTATGCCGTGTAATCTCTACGGTCCGGGCGATTCTTTTGATCTAAGCAATTCACATGTTCTCTCTGCTTTGGTCAGACGCTTCGTTGAAGCTGTCAATGCTGGTAGAGATGAAATTACACTCTGGGGGAGTGGAATAGCCCGCCGTGAGTTTCTGCACGTCGATGATATGGCAAGGGCGGTTCTATTTTTAATGGAAAAATATGATTCGCCGGATGTTGTAAACGTGGGTTCGGGTAATGATTTAACGATAAAAGAACTTGCAGAAATGATTGCTGAAAAGACTGGTTTTTCAGGTAAAATATTCTGGGATACGTCAAAACCAGATGGAATGCTGCGAAAATGTCTGGATGTTTCACGCATTACACAAATGGGGTTTCAACCCAAGATATCATTGTCAGAAGGTGTTGATCAGGTAATTCATGAGTTTTGCGAATTGAATTCGCTGAGTCGTCAGAATAAAGAACTTTAACATAGACTTCCATTTTGGCTGCAAAGGTGGCTCATGGAGTTTGGGGCTTGGTCATACTTAATTCAAAATAGTCTACATGGCTAAAAATCATGATCCCTTTTGTTTTGCTTTGGCCTGGTTTCAGTTTTGAGGTCAGTGCATACTGTTGTCATCAACCGTTTGCTGTAAAATGTTTTTTGCAGCAAATTAGTTGTTGAGGGCGGGGCGGTGTGGTAGTATTTTCAACCATGAATAAACGAGCATTTTCTTTGATTGAACTGTTGATCGTCGTTACCATTATCGCCATACTGGTTGGTGCCGCCCTGCCTTACTACCAGGATTACGTCAGGCAGACCCGTCTTACCAAGGCCAAACATGAACTCGATGTCATCAAAGAGGCCTTGATCAAGCACGATACCATGGCCGAAAGACCCTTTCAGGGCACCGACATGCGGGTGCTGCTTGGCACCTACCTCCAGGATCTCCCACGCGACCCCTGGGGGCGTGATTACAAGGTCGACTATATCAAGGGCCAGGTCAGTTCGAACGGCCCCGACAACGCTGTAACCACTGACGATATCATCGTCGACTACAAGCCACCGCTTACCCTGCAGCGTGCCACCTGGATCGATGCTGACCAGAATCGTCAGATCAGCCCCGACGACTTTCTGCGCCTCGAATTCTCAAGGTATCTGGTAACAACCGATACTGCAATGGGTTACACCTACGCTTCACCACCGGTTGCACCTTCTGAACTCTGGTTTTCAGATGACGTTGCGCCGATTTTTGGGGTTGCCAGCTTCACCAATGCCTCAACAACCGAAATGCTTCTTCTTTTAACCGGCGGTACTCTTACTGCCAGCGATACGGCCTTTTACCCGGGCTCTTCGACGATAAGGATTTCGCCCCACAACCAGAAGATCAAAGATCACTCAGGCCGCAAAGCCAACGGAACCACCGGCGAATATCCGGCCGATGCCATAACGATCAGAGCGAACTAGAGCCATGGCTAAAAAAAAGGTCAGAAATGCAACCCCCGCCGAACAACCGGCCGAAGTGAACACTTTTAAAGCCAATCGCGCCTCATTGCTGCAACCGGTCGAAGATGCTCTCTACAAATTGTTCCGCAAAAGCGACAATGAAGCCCGGGCTGACCTTTCGGCAACCGACTGGCTTGTGTATCTGGGCCTGCTGCTGGTGGTGCTCATTATGCCCTTCCTTTACAGCCGCGCCACCACTGAAAACTTTCTGACCCCAAAAGAGTTCTTCTCAAAAATTGCCATTGCCATTCTCGCCGGCATCTACTGCGCCCGCATTTTTACCCGCCGCAAACTGGTTCTGGCAAGAACCAGCCTCGATTTTCCGCTCGTGGCCTTCTTCGGCTTTGCCGCCCTGTCGGTCATCTGGAACTACAACGTTCCTTCAGCCATCAGAGACCTGCGCGGGGTGTTCTGCATTCTCATGCTGTTTCCGCTGGTCGCCAACGTGGTGCGCAGCCGCTGGCAGGTCGAGCTCATTCTCTGGGTCGTTGTCTTCACCGGCC
>JAQUZA010000482.1 GCA_028691595.1 Candidatus Rifleibacteriota bacterium | reverse complement strand
CAGATGGTCCAGAAAGAAGCCTATGCTAAAGCTGGCGTTAAATACCCAATCACCAGTGGTCGCACCTCGACGAGCGGCCTATGGTCACAACAATACACCGATTCTATCAACCCCGGAGTCAAGCCACCGCCGCCGCCAGACATCAGGCCCGGCGACATGATTCTGCTCGATTACGGTCACAACCGCTATGGTCACTCGATGATCTACAAGGGCACCGACAGTCAGGGCAATATTCTGGTCATGCAGATGGGCGACACTGCCGAAATCAGCGTTCTATCACCACACAAATATGAGTTTTACAAGGGTACCTATCGCATGAACGGCATGGACAAAGTTCGCAAGGCCATGACCGCCTAGTGCTGACTGCCTGATTGCTGATAATCTTTTTGCCAGACGGAGCCGGGGTTAAACATTATAACCCCGGCTCTTCTTATCCAGGGGGAAGCCTATTTTCAATGTTTTGAATAGGTCCGGCAGATCAGATCAAAAAAGATAGGTAAATGATATTAGCCATTTTTCCAGCACTGCCTGCCGGTTTTTAAGCAATCAACAATGGCGCGTTTGTGAAATTTAGCACCAGAAAAGCTTTGCTTGGTTGGTACACAATTTGCTTAAGGAATGGCATAAAATTTTCTACCCGGAGAAAAAAATGTTCAGAACAAAAAAGATGATGGTTTTTGCAGTTGTTTGTCTTCTTGCCATGGCCTCAGCGGCTTTTGCCCTCAATGTTGCCGAACTGCGCCAGCAGATGTGGACCTGGTCTTCTCTTGAAGCTGTTTTACATGAAGCAACCCACATGCATGGCGGGCCCGATGGTCTCGGAGCCATGCCGGTACTGAGTCCCCAGGAAGCAGATAAATGCATTGCCGAAGCCCGCAACAAAATTTCAAAAATGGTTGCCGACATCAAAACTGCCGAAGAAATGACCAAAGCTCGGGCTGTTGCCACTGAATTCGTCGACATGCAAGGTTTTGAAGAAGAAGTTGGCAGATCGCTTCATAAGCTTCTCGACCTGCAGGAAAAATATCTGAAGGCTCATCTGGAACTCTGATTATCAGAATCATTTCGAAAAAGTTTATTGCCCCCGTTTCGGCGGGGGCTTTCTTATTGAACAAAAGAATTGTTTTTCTTCGTCATTGAAAGTAGACTGATGCAGCCAGACAAGAGCAGTAACCCGACTGTTCAGGCAGGCAGACCCACTGACCAAAGGAGCCCGAAATGAGTGTAATGAAATTTGGCGGCAGCTCGCTGGCCAATGCCGATAGAATCCGCCATGTGACTGACATCATCAAAATGTTTATAGATGAAGGCCCCATCATTGTTGCTTCTGCAATGGGCAAAACCACGGATAATCTGCTGGCGGCAGCTGAGCTTGCAGTTTCTGGCACAATTTCGCTTGAGGAGATCAGAAAGCTGCATTTTTCGGTGGCCGAAGAGCTAAAAGTCAATGCCGACAGCGTTTCTGAGCTTCTGAACGAACTAGAGAAACTTCTCGAAGGCATCTCTCTTATCAAAGAAATTTCACCCAGAACCAAAGATTATCTTGTTTCTTTCGGCGAAAGGCTGTCAGTGCGAATACTCTCGGCCTATCTTGGCAGCAGCGGCATGCCGGCCAGATTTTTCGATGCCTGGGATATCGGCTTCACCAGTAATTCATCGTTTACCAATGCTGAAGTTCTCGAAGAAACATCAGAAAAAATTTCTGCCAGCCTTGGTGAACTCAAATCAGCCTATGCATATACTCCGGTTATCACGGGCTTCGTTGCCAAAGATAAAAAAGGCAGCATCACGACCCTTGGCAGAGGTGGCAGCGATTTGACCGCTTCATACCTCGGCTCAGCCCTGGGAGTCAAAGAGATTCAAGTCTGGAAAGACGTTGACGGAATTTTGACCACCGACCCCCGAGTTGTCAAATGCGCGCGCCCGGTTAAGAACATATCTTTCGAAGAAGCCAGCGAACTGGCATATTTTGGGGCAAAAGTACTGCACCCCAGATCGATATTGCCGGCAATGGCGGGCAATATTCCGGTGCGGGTCAAAAACTCGTACAACCCTGCACATTCTGGCACGCTCATACTGAGTCGCCTCGATGACGAAAAAGAACTTTTGCGGGTTTTAACCTTCAAGAAGCATGTAACCGTTGTAGATATTGTATCTACGCGCATGCTTGGGCAATATGGCTTTCTGGCCAAAGTTTTTCAGATTTTTGATGAACAGCAGATTTCGGTCGACATGCTTGCCACCAGTGAAGTCAGCATTTCCCTTACCCTCGACAGCCTTAACGGCAGCCTCGACCGCCTCAGAACAGAACTCGAAAAGGTCGCAAATGTCCGCATCAAAAGCGGCAAAACAATCATTACCATGGTTGGCAACGTCAAACACTCTTCTCAAATTCTCGAAAAAACTTTTGCAGTTCTCGCCAGCAACAACATAAACGTGCAGATGATCTCACAGGGCGCATCAAAGGTGAATATCAGTTTCATCGTCGACGATGCCGAATCAGATATCTGCATTACCGAATTACACCGGGCATTTTTTGAGGAATCCGCGCCATGATCTACAATTTTCCTTTCACAATCGAGCAGATCAGAGCTTTGCGCGAGCGTTTTCCGACACCCTTTCATCTCTATGATGAGCAAATGATCAGAGCTAATGCGGCCCGTCTGCACAAGGCCTTCTCATGGATGCCCGGATTCAAGAATTATTTTGCGGTCAAGGCCCTGCCCAACCCTTTTATTCTCAAAATTCTCAAAGCCTCAGGCATGGGGGCTGACTGCAGCTCGATGGCCGAACTGATTCTGGCGGAAAAAGCGGGTATCACAGGCGAAGACATCATGTTTTCTTCAAACAATACCCCGGCAGCCGAGTTTGTCGCTGCCAGAAAACTGGGTGCCATAATCAATCTCGACGACATCAGTCACATCGATTTTCTGGAAAAATCAGCCGGGCTTCCTGAGCTGCTCAGCTTCAGATATAACCCCGGGCCTCTTAAAGATGGCAATGCAATTATCGGCAAACCCGAAGAGGCCAAATATGGCCTCACAGGCGTTCAGATTATCGAGGCATATCGAATCGCCCGGCAAAAAGGAGTTAAACGCTTTGGTCTGCACACCATGGTTGCATCAAATGAGCTGAATGAAGATTACCACATCGAAACTGCCCGCATGCTCTTCGAACTGGTCGGCGAAATTAACCGTCAGACCGGCATCAAACTTGAGTTCATCGATCTCGGCGGCGGTTATGGGGTTCCTTACAGGCCTGAAGCTGCCGAGCTCGACCTCGACAAGATATCACAGG